>JALOOP010000270.1 GCA_025454315.1 Oculatellaceae cyanobacterium Prado106 | reverse complement strand
ATATGGGCGAGTTGCTGCCTCGTCCGCCCGTTTACCTGACCATGCTGCGACAGCCGATCGAGCGAGTGATTTCAGGCTATGAGTTCATGCGGCGCAATGTGCCCTCCCGTGACGAGGCCATGCCCAATCATGTCAAAGCCAACGCCATGACGCTGAAGGAATATGTCAGCGATGCCGACAACCTCAGCATGGCCAACTCCCAGACCCGGCATCTGTCCTCCAGCCTGTACAAAGATGACCCGGAGCAATGGTTGGCGATCGCCCAACAGCACCTCCAGGACTTTGCCTGCTTTGGCCTGGTCGAACGCTTCCAGGACTCTATGGCGCTCCTGGCCTACACCTTTGGCTGGAACCCCCTGGCCGAATTCCAAAACCTGATGGTGGCACCCCGCCGACTCAAACAAGACCAGCTTGAACCCGAAACCCTCGACATCATCACCCAGCGCAATGCCCTGGACGTGACGCTGTATCAGTTTGCTCAAGATCTCTTTGAGCAACGCTATCGCCAAATGGTCGATACCCTGACTGCAACCTATGGCGGTTCGTCCACCCCCGACGCCGCCCAACTGCAAAACCTGCTCGATCACCACTATCAGCGGCGTGTACAGGAACAGGCGATCGCCCCCCAGTCCAAACTGATCTTCGACTTTAATCGGGCGATCGCAGGTTCCGGCTGGCATGTCCGCGAAGGTGGCACTATAGATAGCCATACTAGTCATACTAGCCATACTGACGGCCCTTCCCAAACCCCCACCTTCCGCTGGACAGGCCCCGGTCGCCTCGCCACCCTCGACCTGCCCCTCGTCCAGGATCAGGACCTGGTGATGGAATGCTGCATCATCAATGCCCTCAGCGTAGAAGTCCTCAGAAGCCTCACCATTTGCGCCAACGGCCATCCCCTGGATCTGACGGTGCTGTTTCACCATGAGCAACTGACGATCGTTCGGGGACAAATGCCCCAGTCTCTGTTGGCCAGTGATTTTCCGTTTGTGCGGCTGAGTTTTGAATGCGATCGCACCCTCTCCCCCCATGATCTCAACCCCAACGAACCGGACACTCGCCGGGTCGGGCTAGCGTTCAGCGTGATCCAGATTTATCCGGCAGTAGAACAGGGGGAATGGGGGGCGATCGCCACAGGACTCCTCTCCTCCCACCCCTGGACAGAAACCCTCACCTTCATCCAACACGCCATCCACCCCGGTCAATCCATCTTCGCGCCCACCCTGCTTCAGGAACAATTCCTTGGAAAGAGGGAAGGGGAAAAGGCGAAAGGGGAAAGGGGAAAGGCGAAAGGGGAGGTTTTTGCCCCATCACCCCATCTCCCCATCTCCCTATCTCCCCATCCCCCTTTCTCCACGCTCCGTAACTACACCCCTACCCAACTCGACAATCCCCACTGCACCTGGGCGATTCTTCACAAAGGGATGCTCCCGGAAGTTGGGCCGTGTTTGTTGAAGCTATGGCTGAAGGGCTTTGTCCCAGTTCAAGCCAACGAAGTCTTTGTGACCTTTGCCCGATGCACCTCCCTGAACGCTCTTCCCTACAGTCACCCCCACATTCAGCCCCTCTATCGCGGCTACATCAAATACCTGCTGCAACAAAGCCGCCACCCTTGGGATATGCTGGGAAATCGATTGAAATATTGGCTGAAGCAGAAGTCTGGCCGGGTTTAGGAGGTGGATGGGTGGATGGGTGGATGAGTGGATGGGTGGATGGGTAAACAAGGGGGAATTTTTCGATGTTTAAGACTTTTCTTTGTTGGGCTTTTTCCTTTTTGATGTAAGGATTATTTACGGGTTAAAACCCTCTCCTTCCAGGCTTTACTCTTGTCCTGGTGAAGGATAGAGCCTCATAAACGATAGAGAAATAATGGTTTGTTGAAGTATGAGTCTGTTTAAATTAGGTGAACTAGAAAGCTGAAAAGTCCGCATAGAAAGGATTCTTTGAGCAATAGGATGTCCCCCAATAAAACACCCATCCACCCATCCACCCATCCACTCATCCACCCATCCAATGCGCTCCTTCCCTGCCCAATACGATCTACAGCCCGGCGATGTACTCAACTACTCGCATATTCCCAAAACTGCCGGGATGACGTTTCGCACGATCGTGGAGGATCATTTTCACTGTCACGAAATTTGTCCCGCCACGATCGACGAGCAGATTGACGAAATTCCATTGGAGCAGTTGCAGCATTACCGTCTATTTCGGGGACATTTGGGCTTTATTGATTTGCCCAAGCTGGTGCCAGGGAAACGCCTGATTAATGTCAACATCGTGCGGGAGCCAGTTGCACGGGTGATTTCCCACTATGAATATATTCGTCGGACGCCCACTGACCCGCGCTATGACTCGGTCAAAGACATTGGCCTGGAGGGCTTTGCTGAAAAGCTGACCCTGGGCAAGTTCGGCAAAAACATGCAGACTTACCGCATTGCCAAGGTCGCCCGCTTTCATCTCAACGATCTCACTCTTGAAGAGACATTGGCGTTGGCCAAGGACAGTCTTGATCAGTTTGCCTTTGTGGGGCCGCTGGAGCGGTTTCAGGATTCGCTGTTTCTGCTGTCTTACATTTTTGGCTGGAAGCCCATTCTCAATAGCCGCAAGGAAAATGCAGCGAAGCAGCCCAAAACAAACATCCCTGAAGAGACTCTGGCGCTGATCCAGGAACAAACCCAACTCGATCGCCCCCTCTACACCTACGCCCTGGAAATCTTCGAGCAGCGCTTTGAGCAAATGCTAGAACAACTTGGCGCAACCTCCGCCGCTCCAGAAGTCTTGCTGCCGCTCCTCGAAGCCCATGCCGAGCAGCGCTATCTCGCCCGTCAGATTCCTGCCCAATCCTTCGTTTATTATGACTTTTGCCAACCTTTGCGCGGTCACGGCTGGCAAAAGCGCGAGATGCTGGCTCCAGGGAATGCCTTTCGGTGGATGGGGCCGGGCACCCAGGCTACCCTCGATTTACCCTTAGCGCAGGATCAAGATCTGGTGCTGGAATGCTGTGTGGTCGATGTGCTAACCCCTGAGATTCTTCAGAGTTTGACGCTGCGGGTGAATGCCCAGACCATTCCTTTGGCAGTCCGCTATCACCAGGCCAACATCACGATTTTGCAGGGACAAATTCCCCGATCGGCTTTGACCCGATCGCCTTTCACCCTCCTCACCTTTACCGTCGATCGCGCGATCACCCCCCAAACCCTCAACCCCAACCATCCCGATGCGCGTCCGGTCGGTGTCGCTTTCCAATCCTTCCAGGTTTTTCCATCTCAGGATACGGCTCAAGATAAGACGGTGGGAAGAGACACTGCGGCCTTTTTGTTTCAACAGCCAACTTGGCAGGCGATCGCCAAATTTATGCAGCAAAATTTGCAACCCGGCCAGCAAATTCTTGCACCAACCCTTTTTCAAACCCTGTTTCCCGATGCCATTCCGGTCTATTGTCCGATGCTGCCTGCGCTTCGCAATTACAATCCCGAGTTGTTGCAGACTGGAGCGTTTGATTGGGTGATTGTGCATAAGGGCATGAAGGCCGAACTGGGGGCGATCATTCGGCGGATGGGACTGGGATTTGTGCCGCGATTTGCCAATGAGGAGTTTATCGTATTGGCTTGTCGTCCCCAACCGATCGCCCTGCCTTGGCGCGATCCCCATGTCAAGGCGCTGTATGTCGATGCGGTGAAATATTGGAGCGATCGCCAACTCCAACCGCTCAAACAACCGCTGAAAAAATGGAGCGATCGCCTCAGATTCACCCTCAAACAACGCCTCAGCCCCAAAGCCCTGGAAACCCTAAAAGACATCACCCGTCCCCAACAAGGAGGCAACCCTTGAAACGGTTCCCGCCCCAGTACGACCTCCAGCCCAACGATGTCCTCTACTTCGTCCATATTCCCAAAACCGCCGGAATGACCTTCCGTACCATCATCGGCGACTACTTCCCCGAAGATGAAATCTGTCCGGCCACCCTGGGACACCAGATGGCACAGGTCAACCCTGAGCAATTCCCCCACTATCGGCTGCTGCGGGGACATTTGATCTACGTGGACTTTAAGCGGTTGTTGCCGCCCCAAAAGCAACTGGTCTATACGACCATGCTGCGTGACCCGATCGCCCAGTGGGTTTCCCATTACGAGTACATCCGCCGAATGCCGCAAAACCCAGACTATGCCACCGTCAAAGGCATGACCCTGGAAGAGTACATTCGCTATTTTGCCATCACTCATCTGGACAACAATCTGCAAACTTACTATTTGGCCAAGCTGGTTCAGTTTGAGATTGAGGATTTGTCTGCGGATCAGGTGTTTGAGTTGGCGATCGCCAGTCTAGAAGAATGCGCCTTTGTCGGTCTGGTGGAACGCTTCCAGGAATCCTTGTTTCTGCTGTCGTACATTTTTGGCTGGCGACCGATTCAAAACACGCGCCAGGAAAACACCGGGAAACGGGTCGATTATCGGCAGCAGTTGAGTCCTGAAACCCTGGCCTTGCTGGAATCTCGGACGCAGCTTGACCAAAAGCTTTATGAACGGGCGAAGGAGATTTTTGGCGATCGCCTCCAGCAAATGCAAGCGGATCTGCAACAACGATATCCAATAGGGGCGATCGCAGCATCCACGCCAGAATCAGCCCCTCCAACCCTTCGTCAAGCCTCTCATCAAGCTTCCCAACAAAATTCTCAGCCAGTTTTTCATCAAACTCCCCAGCAAACTTCTCATCAAGCTTCCCAGCAAACTTCCCAGCAAGCTTCCCAGCAAACTCCTCAGCAAACTCCTCATCAAATTCCTCATCAGGCTTCCCATCAAACTTCCCATCAACCGGACACAGGCTCCATCGTTGATCAACTGGAACAGCATTATCAGCAGCGCTATCAAGCGCTCAATCTGCCTACTGAAAACACTTACCGCTACGACTTTTCCCAAGCGCTCCGAGGTTCTGGCTGGCAGCGGCGGGAACAGCCAGCGATCGGCCTCACCTACCGCTGGACAGGGCCAGACACCGTTTCCACACTCGACTTGCCGCTGCAGCGCGATCAACCCCTGACGCTGGAATTTCGGCTGATTTGCACCTCCGCGACTGCCCCGGATATTCTCCAAAGTCTGACGCTGACGGTGGAAGGGCAGGGAATACCTTTGAAGTTGCTCTACGGCGATCGGGTGATGGCGCTTTATCGCGGAGTTTTGCCGATCGCAACCCAATCTGCTCCCTTGACGCGACTGATGTTTCAAGTGAATCGGGTGACCACTTTTCAGGAGACTCGATCGGCTGAAATGGCTTTGGGAGGGGGCGATCGCTCCATTGAACATTCCGTTGAACGCTCCATTGAAAAAGATAATCGTCGGGTCGGTGTGGCATTCAATGAGGTATTGGTCTTTCCGGTGGGAGAGGAACCGCAGAGAAGTCTGGCGCTGCAACTGTTTGAGCGGGATTTTTGGCAGCCTGCGGTGGATTTCTTGAAAGCCCAAGTGAGGGTGGGGGATGCGATCGCCGCTCCCCTGGCATTTGAAGCCAAGTGTCTGCAAGACGGGGTTTTGCAGCAATGCTCCATTCAAGATATTCAAACCCTAGAGGTTGCACCGCCCTTGAATTGGGTGGTGGTGTCAAAGGATCAGACTGAGCAGATTGGCAAAATCCTTTGCTTCCTTTGGCGGCGTGGGTTTCGCCCCGTGTTCGCCAATGCGGTGTTTGTCATTTTTTCTACCCATTTCCATCTGCCACGACTGAGCTATGTCCATGTGGATGTCAAGCCTGTTTACGTGGATATCCTCAAGCGAACCTGGAAAAAGGAGATAGCCTCTAGGAAGGGCTGAGGGATTTTATCGGCTGCGATCGCGATCCCCATTCCGGGAGAAATCCGCTATCCTTTATCGAAGATCTGCAAATCTTTGAGATCACGTTGAGATCACAATGGTAGATTTCACTTCAGGTATGAACTCGGACATCCGTTTGTTGAGTGTTCTTTAGACAATGCCCTAAAGGCTGGAAGCTCCTGTTAGATTCCTAGGCGAACTGTTTGCTCTGCTTACTCGGAGGCAATCCCGTGAATCATTTCGTGGAGAATTCTGTTAACACGGGCATCCTTACGACAAGACGGCTTCGAGTCATCCCAAGAGAATCATTCAAGAATTATTAGAGGATTATCGAAGTCTTATTTTAAGGGTTCGTTCTGAGACAATATCTAATCCATTTTCGTTATCTAGTTCCATTAGGCATTTTTCTACATCCCAAAACCATCTTGGAATGAGTGGCGATCGCGTTCAACCTACCATGATAGAAGGCGAACAATTCTCTTGTTGTGTCGATTCCCGAGGGTGACCTTCAGGGATCTCACAAACCGAATCGGTGGTCAGGATTTTCCTTGTTCATGCATTTATCTAAGATGCCTGCGTTGTCCTCAACTATGCTGCCAGATGCCAGTTCTACGCTCATCAACCTTTCCTTCATCGGCCAAAAACCGACGGGGTTGGCCACCTATGCCCTCAATCTCATCCCCGAACTCTCGCTTCCGGGGCTGAAACTGCTCGCCTCCGACAATGTCCCTAAGTCTCGCCTCAAGGGGCAAGTTTGTCTCCCCATTCCGGCTCAATTCACCCCCGAACAGGGCAAACTCGGCCACCTGCGCCGTCTGGCCTGGACGCAGATGCAACTCCCCAAAATCTACGCTGACCAGCGCGCCTCGCTCCTGTTCTCGCCCGTTCCAGAAGCACCGCTCTATTCCCGCTGTCGTTCTATTGTCGTCGTCCATGACCTGATTCCCCTGCGCTTCCCCAGTTGGAAATCCCCCCTCACCCAATACGCCCGCCACTACATGCCCCGCGTCCTAGAACAGGCTGAGCATATCCTCTGCAACTCCACCGCCACCGCCCAGGACATCACCCAGTTCTTCCAAATCCCGGCTCACAAAATTACGCCCATCCCCCTCGCCCACGATCGCCAAAACTTTCGCCCGATGGACTTGCCCAATCGCAGCGATCGCCCCTATTTCCTCTATGTCGGTCGCCCCGATCCCTACAAAAACCTAGCCCGTGTCCTCTGGGCAATGACCGCTCTGCCTCCCGAATACGAGCTGTGGATCGCTGGGTCTAGCGATCGCCGTTTCACCCCCCGACTCCAAGCTCAAGCCACCGAACTGGGACTGGGCGATCGGGTCAAATTTCTCGAATATGTCACCTACGATCACCTGCCGATTCTCTACAACCAGGCGATCGCCCTCATTTTCCCCAGCCTCTGGGAAGGCTTCGGCTTCCCCGCCCTAGAAGCCATGGCCTGCGGCACTCCCGTCATCACCTCCAACCTCTCCTCCCTCCCCGAAGTCACTGGCGATGCCGCCATCCTCATCGATCCCTACAACGAAGCAGAAATCACCGAAGCCATGCGCCAGTTAGTGCTAAACCCGGCGGAGCGATCGCGCCTGCGATCGGCAGGACTCGCCCAGGCCAGCCAGTTTAGCTGGACCAAAACCGCCCAAGCCACGGGCGCAGTTTTGGAGCAATACCTGGGGTAGGGAGAAGGGGAAAGGGGAAAGGGGGAAAGGGGAAAGGGACAAGGGGGATCTTGGGTTAATTTGTGGCGCTAGTTTATGGAAACTGATTCGTAGAGGGATCGGGGGAAACTTACTTCGGTTCCTTCAAAGATGCTTACAAGGACTTCCCTTTCGCCTTTTCCGTTTCCCTTGCTCCACCCTTCGGCTCCTTCAGAGATGCCTACAAGGGCTTCCCTTTCGCCTTTTCCCTTCCCCTTTCGCCTTTATCAAACGAATTCCTAGAAGGAGCAGTGGAAACTCCCTTCGACTTCTTCAAGGATTCCTTCAAGAATCCCCCTTTCGCCTTTCCCCTTTCCCCTTTCCCCCTTCCCCTCCCCCCTCTCTCTCATCCAAAAAAGGGTACACTGTTCAAATTGTAGTCTCACCGTCTGCCCATGGATTTTAGACCGTTTTGGGATGTCCTCGCTGATCTGGGAATTCGCCTCCCCGATGCTGCTCGGCTGAAGAAACGGCAGGCAGATTCCTCCCCGGATGCGCCCCCCGTTGAGAAAAAGCAGCCGAGCAACCCACCCGTTCCACCTCGACCCGAAATTAAACTTCGTGGCCGAGCCAACCCAGGTTCTCCTCAAATGGAAGGGCCGTTGGAGTTGTTCGACATGCTGCGGCAACTGATGGGGGAAACGTCGAGACAGGGGCAGGGGCAGGGACAGCCTCCTTTGAGCGATCGCAATTGGCTGCCTCCCGACCAAACGCAAACCGTCGCAGGACACGAAATTCCAGGCATGGTCTATGTCGGCGACCATCTTTTCTCCCTACGAAGCTACAACCAGGTCGAACCGAGCCTGATTCGTCCCAACCTGAAAGTCGCAAACTTCAAGCCTCCCCGCCCCTCTCAGGATCAAACTTCCTACGCTTGCCCGTTTCTGTCCTATAGCGAGTTCACGGCTCTAGAACGAGGAGCCTACCTGCACTGGCTGGCTTCAGGACGACGCACGCCAGAGGTGGACTGGAATTTTGTTTGGCTGTTTTTCTATGGCTTAGAACGGCGAGTTTTTTACGATTATCTCTGTGATTTTCGAGCATTTCAACAGGATGTGGCGAAGCAGGCTGAACTGAGCCAGATTATGGCTGAAGTCGAGGATTTGCAGCAGTTTTATGGCGATCGCCCGTCTTTCCCCACGATCCTGCAAACCAAATTCACCCAGTTTCTCCTCCTCGGTCGGCTGCTGCAACACCCCCACCCATCCCTCCTCGCCGATGATCCCGATCCGCTCCAGATGCCGCTCCCGCACCTGCTGGTGGCGCTTGGCGAAAAAATGGCATCCGGTGAGGCGATCGCCCCAGACTGGGCATTTGCCTGGTACACCCGCCTATCCAGCAACCGCCTCAAAGGCTCCGTGAGCCGCTGCCCAGACGAATTTCAGACCCTATTCCAACTGCGGTACAACAAGAAACATCCTAAGGGCTGGACGGTGAAACCCAGCATTGCGCCGCTGGTCATTCCCTACTATGCCGCCAGTCCATCTTTTGGTGGAGCCGTACAACTGCCCTTTCAGCATTTGGCCGATGCCACCCGCTTATTGCATCTCATTCGTGAAATTGGCAAAATCATCGGAAGCTGCACGGAAGCGATTGAACCCCTGACCCGCTTTCTCGCGCGCAACCCCGACAGCCGCTACGCGCCGACGGCGATCGCCCTTCTCCCCCCGGAACTGCTGCCCACCCACGGCGGCGAACTGATGCAGCGCTTCCAGGAATGTTTGGACTTTTACTTTGAAGATGAAGACACCGAGGCCAATGTCCTGTACGGCAACGAACTGTTGGACTATTGGCCTGGGACAAACCCGGATCGACTGACCAAATCAGAAGCCGAGGGACTGTCAAAATTCTTGGAGCGACTGGGTTTCGGCATTGAACCGGATGTTCGCTTTGGCGGTGCAGCCCCCAAGGCCACCAGCCGCCTCATGCTGTTTCGATTGCCGGAAGCCCATCCCGCCCAACTCGCGCCCGAGTATGCCACTGCAACCTTGATGGCACATTTGGCGATCGCCACTGCTAGCGGCACCCAGCCCCCCAATGCGATCGAGCAAGCCGCTATCTTCGATCAGCTCAATCACTTTGCCGATTGGCATCCCGCCGAAAGAACAAGGCTGCAAGCCTATTATCATTTGCTGCTAGAAGAAAAGCCGACGCTGAAGGGATTGAAGAGTCGGGTGGAGGCATTGGCTCCCGAACAACGAGATGCGATCGCCCCCTGGCTGATCACGATCGCCGCTGCAGACGGACAGCTTACCCCCAAAGAAATCCAGCAGATTGAAAAGGTCTACACCCTACTGGGACGCGATCCAAAAACGCTCTACAGCGATATTCATGCGATTAGTACCAACACGCTCAAAACAAACAGGG
>JALOOP010000269.1 GCA_025454315.1 Oculatellaceae cyanobacterium Prado106 | reverse complement strand
GTGGATGGGTGGATGGGTAAGACTTTGTGCCTCTCCTTCTACTCTTAACAGTTTTCATCTATTTTTGTCTGTATTCATCCCAGTTCATCATTCGCCCATGCTAATCAACATCCCCTTTTCCCTTTCGCCTTTCGCCTTTCCCCCTTCCCCTTTCGCCTTTCCCCTTTTCCCTTTCGCCTTTCCCCCACTCCCCACTCCCCACTCCCTAAAGATTCTGTTGGACATATTCCAAAATGCCACGGGCGATCGCCGTTGCCATTTGTGATTGGAAGTCGGGATCGGCCAATAGTCGGGCATCCTCGGCTCCGGTCACGAAGCCGACTTCTAGGAGAACCGAGGGCATAGTGGTGTGGCGCAGGACATAGAAGCGGGCTTCTCGGACGCGGCGATCGGGGCGATCGGTGCCTTCCAGGATTGACGCATGGATAGTGCGGGCTAGACTAGCGGATTGGCTGGTGTAGTAGTAGGTTTCGATGCCGTTGACATCGGGGCGGCTGAGGCTGATGGCGTTGGCGTGGATGCTGACGAAGAGATCGGCTCGGGTGCGGTTGGCTAGGGAGACTCGGGGTTCTAGGTCAATTTCGCGATCGTCTTGGCGTGTCAGAACTACGTTTACTCCATGATCTTTGAGTAGGGTGGCCACTTGCAGCGAGATCGGCATGACCACATCGACTTCTCGCAGGCCGCCAATGCCTACGGCTCCGGGATCGCGTCCACCGTGGCCGGGGTCGAGGACTAGGGTGATTTGGCGATCGCTCACATCCGGTAATTCGCCCAAGTTAGGCTGAGGCCGTTCAGGACGGGGTGCAGGCGTAGGTCGTTGGGGTCTGGGTTCGGGAGCGGGACGGGGAATGGGGGTGAGAGATTGGGAGATGCGATCGCCCGGAGCCGCTGCGGCCAATCCTCCCGCTGGTACTAGAATGACGCTGCGGCCACTGACCGAGGCTCGCCAAGTCAGTTGGTCATTGGCCAAATCGAGTCGCAGCAATACAGCGTCACCCTCCTGACTCATCTGAATCCGACTAACGCCATAGCGATCGACCGGAATCTCGCGCTGGGCGACTTGGGCGTTAATGCGGGTGTTGGCAAGTTTGAGGGTGAGCTGACGGCGATCGCGGCTCAACTCCTGGGTCAGCGTTGGTTCTGTCCCTTGTAAGCGGATAAAAAATCCATCTGGGGTTAAGCGAATTTCGTCGAGTTGGGTGGTGGCGGTGGTTTCGGCCAGCAAAACGGGGTTAGCTGCCCCTGTGTTGGTGGATTGGAGGGGGGAGGGGGTGGCGATCGCCGGATTGGCAAGCAGCAGAACACCACAAACGCCCAGCAGACTGGGCCAAGGCCAGGGACTTCTCACGTTGTTTTTCTGGGGGAGTAGGGAGGAAGGGGAAAGGGGAAAGGGGAAGGGGGAAAGGGATTTCTTTGAGTTGTTGTGGATGGTTTTGGGAGACACTTTGTTCTTTTCAATTTGAAGGTCAAGGACAAAAGGTTCAAAGATTATCCTTTGTCTTTTCCTTCGTTAATAGTCAGGGGCAACGGGTTCAAGAATTACCCTTTCGCCTTTCCCCTTTCCCCTTCAAATCATCCACAGGAATTATCTATACAGAACAGTCATCAGGTCTGTATGTTCCCTGGTTCTTGCTCAAAGCTTTACAGTTGCCTGGTTCGATTGAAAGACGAACTTAATTTTGCCCTGTTTGGCGATCGAAAATAAAATTTGTAGCTGGATTCTATGACTTTTGATGGCATCGCTAGCCGACCTCAATTTCTGAAAAAAGGCGTGGGATGTGCGTCTTTCTGAGTTTGGGGATTGATTGGGGAATAGACTGAGGTTTGAGAGGTGTAATTTCAAACAACAGTATTCAGAGAATTTGCTCATGCAAAAGGGGCAGGGTTGGATTTGTTGAATCCACGAGCGATATTACGAGCAAGGGATGGCAGGGGTGATGGGTTGATGAAATTTATGGCTCAGTGATTTCAACAGAAAAAATATGTAGATTCAGTAGGCGAAAATAGCCAGTCAGCGAAACACCGTAGGATAAAAAATACGGAGATGAATTGATACGGAAAGAAACTACTCGGTGGTTGATTTCGACTAGTTCTTAAAACGTTCACGATGAATGATAGGGGCGATATCTTGAAATCGTAATGGGAGATGTTCGAGAGATATTAGGAGATATCACGGAGCGATCGCACAACACCACCCATAGGATCATCCCCTTGAACTCTCTTGACTCATCCGATGATTAATTCAACGATAAATCAACTATAAAAGAGGCGATCGCAGTCAATCCTTTCAGGGCAAGTCCTTAAAGCGATCGAAGACTGCCAACTCAGATTATCCCAATGTCAATTTCAACAAAACAATCGAGGTCATGTCTCGCATCCAGAGCAGGAACCGTACAGAAAATAGTTCGCCTGAATCGTCTTTCAGCCGAATAATGTCTATTATTTCAAGCTCAATTGCTGAGAATTCAATTGCTTTAGACTTGATTGCTTTAATCTCGATCGCTGCAAAAAATCGAGACTGCACAATCACAATTGTGGTTGAGGCTTCGATCGTTCTTTAAATGGGGAATACTCTCTTCTGAAACTCCTGGCAACCTCCCGATTCGGGGGAGTTATCACACACACAACTCCCCCATTTGGGGGCTGGGAGGTGATAAGTGACTAGGGTCTACCAGGTGCATAACGCCTGGTCACAATTTCCCGCATGAGTTGGGTAGGGGAAAGATAAGTGACGGATCTATACGGATCTATTGAATCGATTATGCAGTTCATATCGTATCAGAAGTTTTCCAAAATAGATTCACCAGATTGCAAATAAAAACCTCCTGGAGGAATTCCAGGAGGCTGCAATCAGGATGCATCTACCACTACTCTCATTCGATTGGGGGGCGATCGCATCGGGAAGGTTTGGCAGAAGGTTTGAAAAAAGATGAGAAAGATTATGATGAAGGGCAGCTACCGCAGTGATTCTCTCGATCGCGAAGGGTTTATACATTGTTCTCTGCCGCGCCAACTGGTCACGGTGGCCAATCGGTTTTATGCGGGGCAGGCCGGGTTGGTGCTGCTGTGTATGGAGGGCGATCGCCTCACCGCTGAAGTACGCTACGAGGCCGTGGATGGCGACGAGTTTCCTCACCTGTATGGGTCTTTGAACTTAGAAGCCGTCACCCAGGTGCTGGACTTTGAACCCAACGCCGAGGGTCTATTTGATCTTCCGCCAGAATTGCAGCAAGCCCCCTAAGCCATGAGTCCCTAAGTCATGAGAATGCCTCGCTCCCGCCCCCTCCGCCTGTTCCCCCCTTTGCTCCAGCGTCTTTGTCTGATCGGTTTTTTGTTCCTCTGTCTCATTGGTCTATCGGGATGTCAGCCCACAGATCCCGTCATTGAGGGAACCGTTGTGCATCTGACGCTCTGGCAGGGTGTCAACCCGCCCCCCAACCGGGATGTGCTGCAAAAATTGGTCGATCGTTTCAATCAGCAGCACCCCGAAATTCAGGTGGAATCGCTCTATGTGGGACAGAGTGACCAGCAGTTGCCCAAAATTCTCGCAGCAGTCGTCGGCAATGCACCCCCCAACATGCTCTGGTATGCGCCGACGCTGACCGGGCAACTGGTCGAACTGGATGCCATCAAACCCCTAGAAGAATGGTTGGCTACCACCCTGGTCAAAGATGAAATTGACCCTGCTCTGTTTGAGTCAATGCAATGGGAAAATCACATCTGGTCGGTACCCTTTGGCGTGAATAATGTTGGCATCTTTTATCGCCCCAGTCTATTCAAGGCCGCAGGCATCACCGATCTGCCCCAGACCTGGGACGAATTTCGCCAGGTGGCTCAGCAACTGACGCGGCCTGAGTCGGGTCAGCATGGCATGGTGCTGCCGATGGGCAAAGGGGAATGGACGGTTTTTACCTGGTTGCCCTTTATGTGGAGTGGTGGCGGGGAACTGGTGAGTTCCGAGGCAACCAGCCAGCCCCAAGCTAGTCCAGGAAAGGTTCAAATTTTGAATCCCGGTGCGATCGCCGCTCTCCAATTCTGGCAAGACCTGCTCAAGGACGGCTCGGCCATTCTCTCTGAACCGGAACGCGGCTACGAACTCGACGGCTTCCTCGCGGGCAAAGTCGCCATGCAGCTTACGGGTCCTTGGACGCTCGGCCAACTCCAATCCACTGGCGTCGATTTTGCCGTCATGCCCATCCCTGCCGCCACCCGCCCCGCCACCAGCGTCGGCGGCGAAAACCTGTTCATCTTCAAGTCCACCCCTGCCGAGGAGCAAGCTTCCCAGATTTTTGCCGAGTATGTCCTCAGTGAGGAGTTTCAGACCGAATGGGCGATCGGCACCGGATACCTGCCCGTCAACCTCAAAGCCCGAGAAAACCCCAACTATCAAGCCTTCGCAACCCAACAGCCCGCCGTCGAAGTCTTCGTCAAACAGGCAGCCTATGGGCGATCGCGCCCCATCTTCCCCGGCTACAGCCGCATCTCCGAAAACCTCGGACGCGCGATCGAATCCACCCTCCTCCAGCAAGCCACCCCCGAAGCGGCGCTGAAGGCATCGCAGGAGCGGCTGGATTTGGTTTTGAACTAAGTGGATGAGTGGATGAGTGGATGGGTGGATGGGTGGATGGGTGGATGGGTGAATCAATCTGGGATTTTTCTTAGCTCATATCCCCTTTTTGCTTTTCTCTCCTTCTTTGCAAGGAGAGAATTGTTTGATGGGAAGGAATAGAGGCGGAAAGGGAATTGTTTTTGTATTAAAACTGTCCCCACTTAAGGAATGAGGAATTCCATCTCGATCAAATGATGAATTGCGATCGCTTCCTCCTCAAATCACCCATCCACCCATCCACCCATCCACCCTTCTACTCCCATCTTGGTGGCATTCCTTACCCTCCCCCATTTGAAAACTCGGTTGTTTGTTCGTATGGAGTGACGTAAGGTGACAGCACAGGCGTAGAGATCTAGATGTCTGTGTGATGGATTTGTTTACTGGTGTGGTTGCGGAGTAGGTGGCGTTGATATGAATCTTTTTGAGAAAAACAAGGTGGATTCGCAAAAGCTTGTGGAAGGGGGTGGCGATCGCCCTCAAATCGCAGAGCATCAGCGAATTTGGGCAAAGATCGACTTTAAGCTGGTGCGAGAACTTTTATTTCTCTCAGGCGTGGCCGCATTTGGGATCTGGGCACTCTTCAATCTGTTCTCCCAAGAATTTGAACGGCTTCAACCGCATCATCCCCAAAGCCATCATCCTTTCATCTCAAATCAAGGTTAATTATCCTGGCATGTTCCAAAATTGGAACTGAGATGTCCAATAAAAAGATACTTCATAAAAATTAGGAGAGGCATGGATTAATCCAATGGATCGTCCATGTCCCTCCCGATTTTCTGATGTGTTTTTTCCTGATGTAGTTTATGGTTTCGACTCAGTTCAAGCCCTGAATGAATCGACCAACTGGCCTAATCTTGAGAAACTTCTACTTTGGAAACTTCTACTTTAGGAGCAGCTTCTTCCGGAGTTAGGAATCTGAAGTTGCTAAACCGGAGAGTGGTGCCAGCGTAGAGTTTGTCCTGGAGGCGATCGCTGGCTCCATGGCGAATTTCTCGTTTGCTCAGGAGATAATAGGCTCCCACTTTTTGGTATTGATCCTGGACATCATCCTGTTCCAGAATTTCGGCGGTTTTGGGATCGCGGAAGATCACCTGAAAATGGTTCAGCAGATAGCCTTCAGGAAGCTTCATGGAGTGGAGGGTTTTGACCTCAATGCTGACCTCACCCAGGTCGCGGTTGACCTGGACAATTTCCTGGTTTTTGATCTGGTAGCGGGCATTGGCGGGTTGACCCATTTCCTCAGCCATTTCCTGACCCATTTGCTGAGCCGTTTCTTGAGCGGTTTCTTGAATAATGATTGCAGCAGAGGGAGGCGTTGGCACCTGGGCAAACTGGGAGGCTCCGTGCATATCCTCAAAGGAAGCCGGGATCATCTGGGTTGCGCTCATTTGCAGTTGCGCGGCAATCATTTGGTAGACTTCGTAGTTTGGAATATTTTTGGTGGCCACCTGAAAGTCTGGCATCAGACGGACAAATCCCTGAACGTAGGAATCTTTGTACTTCACGGCCACATCTGCTTCGTAGCCCGGAAAGTTTTCGTCCCAGGTATAGCGGCGATCGTAGGCTGTTTTGAACAGGGCTTTTGCTTCTTCTGTGGGAACCAGTTCGGTCGTTGATTCGGCCACTGATTCTGCAACGGGTTCTGGACTGGAAGCGCTATCTTGAACCGGGGGGGCGATCGCTGCTTCTACGGCTGTGGGTGAGTTGGGGGCAATGGGTGCTGCCAGGAGGGGCGAGGGCGTGAGGAGGAGGAGTGCGATCGCCAAAACCCCACTCACAATCCCAAAGCTTATCAATCTTTTGGCCCAAGCCTGTCTTAATCGCTCTATCCAATTCCGCTTCATCATCTCGATTCCCTTGCCCCATGAGCAATGCCAAATGAACAGGACTATATTGCCCTATCTTGGGGATTTGGCTTCATGTTTGGGGGAGTGGGGAATAGGGAGTAGGGAGTAGGGGGGAACTCCGCGCCTCTGCGTCTCTGCGGTTTGTTCGATCTGTATGCATCTGTGTTCATCCGTGTGCATCTGTGTTCCCCCTTTCCCCTTCTTCACACCGAAGCGGTCGCCGCTTTCTCCAGCATCAGCTTGGAACGCTTGACCAACTCTGGTACAGGCACTGGGTAATCTCCGGTGAAGCAGGCCGAACAGAAGCTGTTGGGATCGTCTTGGGTCATGGTCAACATACCTTCCCAACTGAGATAGGCCAAGGAATCGACTCCGATTTGGGCTTCGATTTCGGCGACTGACTTGGTGGCGGCAATGAGCTGGTCTTGGGAGTCGGTGTCGATGCCGTAGAAGCAGGGATGGGTGACCGGGGGCGAAGAAATCCGCATATGGACTTCGGTGGCTCCGGCATCGCGGAGGGCTTTGACCAGTTTGCGGCTGGTGGTGCCCCGCACGATCGAGTCATCGACAATCACCACTCGCTTTCCAGCCAGGACATCTTTTAAGGGGTTCAGCTTCATGCGGATACCGGATTCGCGCATATGCTGGGTGGGTTGGATGAAGGTGCGTCCGACATAGCGGTTTTTGATGAGTCCTTCTGCGTAGGGAATGCCAGCCACTTGGGAGAAGCCGATCGCTGCTGGAATACCAGAATCGGGAACGCCCAAGATCAGATCCACATCCGCCGGAGACTCGGCTGCCAACTGTCGCCCCAGGCGCATCCGATAGCTGTAGAGGCTTTCCTCATGCATGATGCTGTCGGGACGGGCGAAGTAGATCATTTCAAAGATACAGAGCTTGCGCGTTTCGGGGGCAGCCCAGCGGATGGATTCCAGGCCCTGCTCGGTGATCCAGACCAGTTCGCCAGGTTCCACATCGCGCAGATAGTCGGCTCCAATGATGTCCAGGGCGCAGGTTTCGGAGGCAATGACGTAGCGCAGCGGTTCGCCGGGGGTTTCGCTTTCCAGAGTGCCAATCACCAGGGGACGGATGCCGTTGGGGTCGCGGGTGCCGATGATGCCTTCGGGAGTGGCGATCGCCAAACTAAACGCACCCTGACAGCGATGGAAAGCATTGATTGCACCATCAAGCCAGCCTTTGCCGTTGTTGATTGCTTCGGCGATCGCAAAGGCAATCAACTCCGAGTCCGTGGTGGTATTGAGCTGCACATTGGTTTTGAGAATTTCTTCGCGCAGGCTGGCGGTGTTGACCAGGTTGCCGTTGTGCGCCAGAGCTAGAGCGCCTAAACGACTTTGCACGACTGCTGGCTGAGCATTGACGACACGGCTTGATCCGGTGGTGGAATAGCGGTTGTGGCCGACGGCTAGAGTTCCGGGCAATTCGCTGAGAATCTGCTCGTTGAAGACTTGGGATACTAAGCCCATATCTTTGTGGAGGTGGACGCGATCGCCTTCATAGGTCGCAATTCCGGCTGACTCTTGACCCCGGTGCTGCAACGCATACAGACCAAAATAAGTCAGCTTTGCCACATCCTCTGCTGGAGCATAGATGCCAAATACTCCGCAGGCTTCTTCAGGCTTATCGGGTCGGGAGGACTCCAGGGAATCTAGAGAGTTTGCAGGGGAATTGGGGTTTAAGGGAGCGGCGGTTGTGGAGCTTTGCGCGGGGTCAGGGTGTCCCGAGGCAGGGTGATCGGCAGACGGAAGGCGATCAGGACTTGGCATCATGGGAGGGGTAGACTCCTTGTTGGGGAATTTGGCGAGTATTGAGCAAGACCAACGATGTATCCACACCACAGATCAACATCACTGAAATCAGCACTACTGAAATCAGCAGATAATCAGGTGTTAAATATTACTTAACATTCCTCATTAACAGTACCTTAAGGAGGAGTCTACGGCTAGCAACTTTTGGGACTTGAATCGGGTTTGGGGTGCAATGTAAAAACCTAGGTCATTGACATTCGACGTTCAATGGCGTTATCCCAGCGATCGCAGACCTCATCCATCCTAGCGTTGATTAACTCCAGGTTATCGGCAGTGAGGAGTTGCAGACTTCCCCCAACTGAGCGAACCGTGCCGAGGGATTGCCAATTTGTGCCCAGTTCCGCCTGAAGATAGGTTTCCCAGGCTGGGGTTTGGTCTGGAGCGACCGAGACTACAATCCGGCCACCGCCTTCGCCAAACAGCAGGGTGTCCCAGCGCTGCGGCAGGTTAGCATCGGTGCTGTTGAAAGGCAGGGTAATCGCTGCGCCCCGGTTGCCGCTGATGCAAGATTCGGCCAGGGCGATCGCCAGTCCGCCCTCGGCACAGTCATGCGCCGAACGAATCCAGCCCTGAGCAATCCCGTTCCGACAGACCGCTTGTACCGCTTTTTCCAGGGCAAAATCGACTTGGGGTGGCATTCCGGCGATCGTCCCATGCAGGGTTGCCAGATATTCTGATCCGCCTAAAGTGACCTGGGGCGATCCGGTGCCCAAGGGTTGACCTAGGAGATAGATGCGATCGCCCTCCTGCTGCCAAGCCTGTCCACAGACTTTACTGAGATCGTTGACCAATCCCACCATGCCGACCACGGGAGTCGGATAAATGGCTTGGGGATTGCCATTGGAGTCCAGCGTTTCGTTGTAGAGGGAGACATTGCCCCCGGTGACGGGCGTAGACAGTTCGCGGCAGGCTTCGGCCAACCCCCGGCAGGCTTCGGCCAGTTGCCAATAGCCGATCGGCTTTTCGGGACTGCCAAAGTTCAGATTATCGGTGACGGCCAGCGGTTCAGCCCCAACACAACTCAAGTTACGAGCCGCTTCGGCAACGGCAGCTTTTGCCCCTTCGTAGGGATGTAGATAGACATAGCGGGCGTTGCAGTCCACGGTGGCGGCTACCCCTCGGGTGTGATTCGTTGAGGTTTTCGAGGAATCTACTGAATCCCCAACGGGTGAATCTACAACTTGGGGACGCAGGCGAATGATGGCGGCATCCGCGCCTCCCGGTAGCATCACCGTATTGTTTTGCACCTGATGGTCATATTGACGATAGACCCAGCGTTTGGAGGCGATCGACGGCACATCCAGCAAGGTCAACAGCACCTCTGTCCAGGTCTGGGTTTTACCCGAAAGTGCAATCCCTGTAACCGTTGCAGGCGGCAACTCAGCCTCGCTCCAGCGCCAAGCCAGTTGGGCATAATCCGGCGGTTCAGCCAGTAGTTCATGGTGGTAAATCGGCGTGTTGTCCGCCAGCGCCGTGGCCGGAATTTCAGCGGCCACTTTGCCCTGGAAGAGAATGCGGACAATCGGTTCAGCGATCACCTGACCTGCAACGACCGCCTGAAGTCCCCAGCGTTCAAAGATGTCAATGAGTTCCTGTTCCCGTCCTTTCTGGGCGACAAACAGCATTCGCTCTTGTGATTCCGACAGTAGATATTCGTAGGGCACCATCCCCGTCTCGCGCACGGGAATCCGATCGAGATCGCACTCAATGCCCACGCCACCTTTTGCTGCCATTTCAGAGGTGGAGCAGGTAATCCCGGCTGCGCCCATATCTTGGGCTGCCACGACTGCTCCCGTTTTAAAGGCTTCCAGACAGGCTTCAATCAAAGACTTTTCCAAGAAAGGATCGCCGACTTGAACAGCAGGGCGATCGTCCATCGACGCATCGCTCAACTCCGCGCTGGCAAAACTCGCGCCCCCCATGCCGTCCCGCCCCGTCGTTGACCCCACGTACAGCACCGGATTGCCCACGCCGATCGCCCCTGACTTGACGATCTCTGGCGTTTCCATCAATCCCATCGCCATCGCGTTGACCAATGGATTGCCCGAATAGGCCGGGTCAAAGTAGACTTCGCCGCCCACTGTGGGCACCCCAACGCAGTTGCCATAGTGCGAGATCCCGGCGACCACTCCGCCCAACAGCCGCCTCGTCCGCGCATCTTCCAGGTTGCCAAAACGGAGGGAATTGAGAATGGCGATCGGGCGTGCCCCCATGGTGAAAATATCGCGCAGAATGCCTCCGACCCCCGTGGCTGCTCCCTGAAACGGTTCCACCGCAGAGGGATGGTTGTGGGATTCAATCTTGAAGGCCAGCCGCAGACCATCGCCCACATCCACCACGCCTGCATTTTCGCCGGGGCCAACCAGGATGCGATCGCCCGTCGTCGGAAACTGCTTTAGTAATGGACGAGAATTCTTGTAGCAGCAATGCTCTGACCACATCACCCCAAACATGCCCAACTCAGCCCGATTCGGGTGTCGTCCCAGTCGGCGCACAATTTCATCATATTCTTCAGGCTTGAGTCCCTCTGCCGCAATCTCTGCGGCAGCAAAAGGTGCATCTAAATCAGCAGCCACGGCCACCTCCGAAATCTGAATTTGACCAGATTTCATTCTATAGCGGAGTGGGGCGTGGGGAAGCGGAGTGGGGCGTGGGGAGGAAGGGGAAGGGGAAAAGGGGAAAGGGGAAAGGGAGTGGGGAGATGGGGAGGTGGGGAGATGGGGGAATGGGTAAAAACCTCCCCTTTCGCCTTTCCCCTTTTCCCTTTCCCCTCTCTTCCCTTTGTGTCTCTGCGGCTTAATTCTTCTTCAGCTTATCCGCTGCTCATTCCTCCAGAAATCTGGACTGGAATTTAGAGTCAACGCGCTACAGTATTAGGGAGATTTACCCCCGCCTAACTTTCTGATGCTGGAACTCTACCAATTTGAACTCTCCCACTACTGCGAAAAAATCCGCTTCATCCTGGACTACAAAGGACTGGAATATCGCAAAGTTGAGGTTGTCCCCGGTCTTGGACAGTTAGACCTGTATCGGCTCTCGGGGCAGCGGCTGGTGCCTGTGCTGAAGGACGGCAATACCGTCATTAGTGATTCGACAGCGATCGCCCACTACCTCGAAGAAA
The DNA here is from genome assembly GCA_025454315.1 of Oculatellaceae cyanobacterium Prado106. Classification (GTDB taxonomy): domain Bacteria; phylum Cyanobacteriota; class Cyanobacteriia; order Elainellales; family Elainellaceae; genus Prado106. The sequence goes on along the minus strand of JALOOP010000269.1, from coordinate 1,436 downwards.
AATATCCCCTCCCCCTGCTCATTCCCACGGACGCTAAGTCTAAAGCGCTCTGCCTGATGATGGAAGAATGGGCAGATGAATCGATCGGCCTAAACGGACGCAAAGCCATGCTGGGTGCGCTGGGCAAAAACGCCGATTTTCGCAGCGCGGCCTTACCTTCTTCAACGCCCGGTTTCCTCAAAGACTTGATTGCGGCTGTTCCGGGAGATGCGATCGATGTCTTGGGTCTGGGTGTGGGTCTGGGAGCCGAGTCGGTGAAAAACGCTCGTAAGGCAATGCAGCAAAATCTAGAGGCACTCTGTTTGCTGCTTAGCGAAAGTCCCTATCTGGTCGCTAATCATCCGACGCTGGCGGACTTTGCTGTGGCCGGACTGACCATGTACATCAAGTTTCCCTCAGGTGATTACGTCGATTTACCCTCGGGCTTGAAAGGCAAAGGCGTTCCAGGATTGGCCGACAACCCCGACTATCAGGTGTTTTGGGACTGGCGCGATCGCCTCTACCAGGATTTTCGCAAAATCACCCGCACCCCCGCTGCCTCCACCAGCGATGGCGCATCGGGATCAGGGCCTACTCCCATCAATATTGAGTAAGTCATCACCTCAACGTAGGTATTTCAGTTAAAAGCGGGTAATCTCTGCCATTGAAGCCACCTAAATGTCAAACCGCTGGCTCGGCATGTACTGCATCGCCCTCATCCCTGCGCCCCTCGCATCTACGTCACTGTATTCGCTGGGCTGAAGGCGATCGATTACCCAGGATTTCTCTGCCCTATGGTTTCCATCCCCACCGATCGCCCCACCCGCTCTCCCCTTCCGGATTTACGCCTCCCTCAACCTGAACCCAAATCGGCAGCACCCAAATCGGCAGAGCCGAAAGTTGGGGTGGCTCCTGATCCAGGATCTCAGCAGAAGGGGCGATCGCGATCGCCCGCACCCGGAGTCATTATCCGGTTAGAGCAGGTCAGCAAAATTTATGACAACAACTGCCAAGCACTTCTAGATGTCAATCTGCAAATTCGCCAGGGTGATTTTCTCTTCATCACGGGGCCTTCTGGCTCCGGCAAATCGACCCTGCTAAAAATGTTCTACGGCGAAGAACGTTCTACCCAAGGGGAAGTCATCGTCAATGACCTTAACCTTTCTAAGCTACGGGGCGATCGCCTCTCCAAACTGCGTCGTCAAATTGGGGTAGTGTTCCAGGACTACAAGCTCATCCCGCGTCGTACCGTCTCTGAGAATGTCGCCTTTGTCCTTTGGGCACAGGGCTGCTCTCGTCAAGATATTCAGCGTCGTCTCCTGCCCACGCTGAGGATGGTCGGCCTCCAAGACAAAGCTGACTGCTTCCCCGAACAACTCTCGGGCGGCGAACAGCAGCGTGTCAGCATCGCCCGTGCCGTCGTCAACACTCCACCGATTCTCCTAGCCGATGAACCC
>JALOOP010000268.1 GCA_025454315.1 Oculatellaceae cyanobacterium Prado106 | reverse complement strand
ACTGGAGGCGGTGTATGGATGGTCGTTGCCCAGTTGCGATCGCCTGATCTCCAGCGCTTGCAGGTACAACGGTTCGGCTTCACTGTAGCGCCCTTGCGAACGGTAGACGTAACCGAGCCAAGCTTTTCCAGCGGCAATTTTGTTTGTCTGCTGAGTCGCTTTGTTTGTCTGCTGAGTCGCTTCCACCCAGTCGATCGCCCCCTGCAAATGGGGAATCACGGCTGTCGTTTCCTCTAACAGCGATCGCGTCGGTCTATTAGAACTGCGATTTGCCTCTGCAATCATTCCATCAAAGAAAGTCCCCTCCCAACCCTCACTCTCCGCCATCTCCCGCCGCTTCGCCCCAAAAAATTCTCGCAGCAATTGGTGCAGCCGATAATGCCCGGCCTCCGTCCGCTTCAGCCAACTGCGATCGACCAGCATCTCATCCCGCAACTCTTCCAACTCCTCCTCATCCGTCTCCGACGAACAAGCCACCACCATGTACCAGGGAATATCCGCCAGGGCAAACAGGCTCAGTCGTGCCGCCAACTCCTGCGCCGGGGGCGGCAACTCTTGCCAACTCAACTCAAATGCCGCCGCCACACCCAAAGCTGCTGTCATCCCGGGCGATCGCTCTTGCAAAGCCCTGGCATCCAGCCGTTTATCCTGCAATCGCTGCCGCAGCATTGCCCACGACACATCCGGCTTACGAGCCAAATATCGCCCCACCAACTCCAACCCCAACGGCAAATACCCCAACCACTCACAAATTGCCGCCGCTTCTGCCTCCTGCCCCGCCATCCGCCCATCCGTCACCAGCGATCGCAATAGCTTGATCGCCTCTGCCTCACTCAACACCTCCAGACTCAACTGCTGCACCGCTGCCCCAAAGTTCCGGCGCGTCGTCAGCAATGACTGAAACTGCGATCGCCCCGGAATCCCCAGCGCCTCCACATCGGCAAAGTCCTGCACATCATCCAACACCAGCAGCGTCCTGCCCCTCCCCCAATGCTGCCAGCACCACTCCAGTTGGGCATCGAGCGGGCGATCGGCGGGCGGTTGCAAGCCGAGGCGGTTCTCAGCAAACAGCAGCAGTTGGGGTTTCAGGTCTTGTCGCGCATTGAGCCAGACAATGCCTCCCGGATAAGCCTGACGATCGCGCTCCTGATAGGCAAACTGCAATGCCAATTCTGTCTTGCCCACGCCGCCCATGCCCTGCACCGCCCCGATCGCTACGGCGGTAGAAGACTGCAACAGCGTGCGGAGGCGATCGAGTTCGGCGATGCGTCCGACAAAGGTCTTTGCGCCAAATTTTGTCAGGTTGTTGGGAATGTTTGCTTGAATTTCGTCAGCAATGACCTTCTGAGTTTGGGCAATTAACGCTGGAGTGGGAATGACAGGCGATCGGGTGATGCCGTGAATGAGCGAGTCTATGTCAACAGAATCAGTACACTGAGCAACAGAATCGGTACGCCGAAAGTCAACCCAGGAGAATAGCTTGAGGAATAGCATTAGCTCGGTTTCGGGTGGAGCATCGGGGAGGAAAACAGGAATGATGGGGAGATTTTGGGCGACAAACTGTTGCAAAAAGATGGAGATTTCTAAGCGCTGCCATTTGCCAATGCCGTGTTTGCCAATAAACACTGCCACTGCGCCAATGTGTGACATATCTTGCTGTTGAGTCTCAAGCCAGAAGGTGCCAGGGGGTAGCTGCTCTTTGTCAAGCCAGTAGGAAATGCCGCGCTGCTTGAGTTGAGCGGCGATCGCGCGGATCTGGGCGTTGTCCTGGCTGTTGTAGCAAAGAAAAACCTGGAAGAAGGGGAGGCGATCGGTTTCAGAGGGGGAATGCATACGGACAAGGAACGGCAATTGCATTCAGCTTATGCCATATTTCTCCCATCGGCAAAACCAGAAGTCAGTTTTTTTAAGAAGAACCCGACTTCTCAATGCAGATAAAAGCCCTCAACCTGCATGATCCTCGCTTCAACGGGGGCGATCGTCACCTCAACCTGCATGATCCTCGCTTCAACGGGGGCGATCGTGACTTGCAACAGGGTTCTCCTCATTTCAAGCGAGGCTCACCTCATTTCAACCGAGGCGATCGTCATTCCAACCGAGGCTCACCTCATTTCAACCGAGGCTCACCTCATTCCAACCGAGGCTCACCTCATTTCAAACAAAAACGCCCTCGTTCTCAACAAGGGAAGAGGAGTTTGTCTTAACTTTAGGAAGATGGATTTCTAAAATAGGCTCATCCTATCGCAAAGTTATAAGTGCAAAATAAGCGTAGGCCAGGATGCATGGAGTGCTTCCTGACCTACGCTTTAGGATGGGGAGAGGCTGGTGTGCCTTTTGGGAAAGGGGTTAGCCGTCTTAGCCGTCTACTTGGAGGGTGAGATTGTAGAGGATGTTGGCACTGCCGTAGCGAGTCAAGCCATCTCCTAAATCCGTGGTGCGTGATTGGGGGTCTACTTCGATGTAGTAGGTGCCTGCGGGGAGTTTGGCATAGATGTTGGTGGGAGCCGTGGTCATGAACTTGTTAACAACATAGTCAAAGCTGGCCGAACTATCGAAGAAGGGCGGCAGAGGTGCGTAGGAGACATCGCCAAAGATTTTGTCGGGGTTGCTGTAGAGGTTGGGGTCAAAGATCTCGCGGGCAAGTCTGCCGTCGCCGTTCAAATCTTCTCCGTCATCAAGTTTGCCATTATTGCTGTCTTGCTTCTCTTCTCCTAAGCCCAGGACACCATCATTGTTGAGATCAGTGCCCAGACGCAGCCCAACTAGTTCAGCATTACCCGCATAGGAAACAATGATATTGCGGGTTCGATCCAGGGTGAATCGGTAAACATCTTTGCCATCGACTGAACCGACAAACTGTTTCACGTTCACCTGTGTGCTGAGGGCACCCAGGTTCGCAGCGGTTTGTAGGGTTGGGCCAGGATCAGCGGCAGGCGTGAGACTGGATACTGCGCTATTAACAAAGAGGTCGAGGTCGTAGGTCGTATTATCGGTGAGTTCCTGCTGGGTAACGGCTAGGAAGTAGGTTCCGGCTCCCAGGGTTTTGGTGATGGCTAGGGATGAGCCGCCGCTGCCACCGCTCGTCGTCACACCACCAATGTAATCGCCCCCTCTCACATAGCCGCCGACCAGTTCACCCGGATCGGCAATGCCGTTGTTGTCCTGGTCATAGATCAGCGCCATGGTGATATTGCCTGTCCGTTGGGAGGAGTTGACCAGGCTGGTGAAGTTGCTGATGCTATTGAGTGTGAACTTATAGATGTCTGTAGAATCAGTCGATCCGACCAGTTGTTTGATATCGAGGCTGTTGGTAACCGTTCCTAGATCCGTGGCTCTGACCAATCCGAGGAAGGGGTCAGTTGCAGGAGTCAGCCCGGTGATAGCGGTTGGGGTGAGTCTGAGGGTGTAGCGAGTGACTGTGGCAGCGGCGGGTTCAACGCCAATGAAGTAAGTCCCTGCGCCGAGCGATCGCACAATATCAGCACCACTCACCAGTTCATCGCCTGGATCTACCAGTCCATTGCCATTACCATCGAAATACAGCTTGGCCTGGGCAGACCCATTGACGAAATCGCCCAAGCTTGACGTGAACTGCGTGGGCGCATCCACAGTGAACCGGAAGAAATCCGCCAGGTCTGATCCCCCGACTTGGCCAGGGATCGTTCTACTTCGGTCTAGTCTGCCTAAATCGAGTGCCCGACCAGGAAGGTTACCCGGATCGGTGGGATCATTAGGCGCGTCTCCTGGAGTGGTTCCGCCGCCAGTACCGCCGCCATTAGTTCCACCGGAGGAACTCGTCGAGGAGGTGTTGAGGCGGTAGCGAATGCCTTCCGAGTTGCGACGACTGACTTGGATGAAATAAATACCTGCATCCAGGGTTCTGTTAATCGAGAGATTTCTGCCTCTTGCAACCGTACTACCCCTGCTATCGATAACTCTGAGCTTGACTGATGAGTCTGCCTCAGTGACGGCGATCGCCACACTACTACGACCCGGAGCCCGAAATCGGTAAAAATCGGTACGGTCAAACGACCCAATGAAGCCTCGAATGCTTCTGGGTTTTCTCATCTCTCCTAGGCTTGTAGCGCCGCTAGGAGCATCGTCAATTCGTTCACGCAGGACATCAGTTAGGCTAGGCATATAGGTAGGTACGGTAACGCACTTTTTGCTAACCTCATCTAAGCCTGCCCCCTGCCATAAAACGTCCCTGATCCCACGGACGGATTTCCGCTGACATCCGCAAATTTCGGTAAAACTACCTTGTGGTGTTTGAATTTAATGTAAATCGATTTTAGGGAGTGGGGAGTGGGGAGTGGGGAGTGGGGAGTGGATGGGTGGATGGGTGGATGGGTGGATGGGTGGATGGGTGAAAGATGCAGGAATTTTTGAAGCACAGGAATTTCTAGAAGGGGGAGCCTTACATCTTAGGGAGTCACAACCTTTCCAAAATGACCTTCTAGCTTCCCTTCTAGCTTCACAGCTTGCATTCCTCCTCCTCGAATATTCATTTCGGGCTGAAATCATTCCCCCATTAGAAAGCAGAAGGACAAACGAGAAAAGAAGGATTCAGCAAAATAAGATCCAAATTCCTTCACCCATCCACCCATCCACCCTTGTCCTTCCCCTCCTCTCTGCGTCTCTGCGTCTCTGCGTTTAATTAGGTTTGGAGCCTATCATGACGCATCGACGATTTGGCCTGCTTTGACCGTGAGAATTTGAGAGGACTTGAGCCATTGGGCATCGAATGCACCCAGGTGGGTGGTTGTGATCAGGGTCTGGAAGCGTTCTTGGATGGTGTCGAGGAGTTTGTTTTGGCGGGTGAGGTCGAGTTCGGCGAGGACATCGTCGAGGAGGAGCAGCGGGGGTTCGCCGATGACGGCTTCGATGAGTTTCAGTTCGGCCAGCTTTAGAGCCAAGACGAGGGTGCGCTGTTGTCCCTGAGAGCCATACTGACGGGCAGGGATTTGGTTGATGGTGAATTCGACTTCGTCGCGGTGGGGGCCGACGAGGGTGGTGCCCTGGTGCTGTTCGGCGATCGCCCTCAGTTTTAACCGTTCCAAAAAAGCTTCTTGCATCTTGGCGGGATCGTCTGTTTCAACGCCCATATTTTCGATCGCCACATTGGGAGCATAGCGGACTTGAAGCTGTTCGGTGCTGTTGCTAATCGCCTGATGCCAGGATTCAGCTAACGGGGCGAGTCGCTCAATCACCCTGGCGCGGCGGCGAATCACCCTGGCTCCAATAGCGGCCAGTTGGGCATCCCAGATCGCCAGTTGGGTCACCTCCGATTCGCTGCGGCTGTCGCGGTGGAGGGCTTGCTTGAGGAAGGCGTTGCGCTGTCTCAAGACCAGGTTGTATTGCTGCAAGATGTAGGCATAGACAGGCTCCAGCTGGGTCAGCAGAGTATCGATCCAGTTTCGTCGCTCACCGGGACCGCCTCGGACTAAATCCAGATCAAGGCTAGAAAACTGGACAGCATTCATCAAACCCAAGAAATCTAACTGTCGCCGCAAAGATTCACCGTTGAGGCTGACGGTGCGTCGTCCGTTGCTGCGAAAGGTAATGGTCATGTCCACAGAACCCGATTCCCGTTCGAGTTGGGCGGTGATTTGGCCAATCGGTTCGCCTTCTAGGACGAGTTCGCGATCGCGCAGGGCACGGTGCGATCGCAGAGTCGCCAACAGTTCAACAGCCTCTAGCAAATTCGATTTTCCCTGCGCGTTATCCCCCACCAGAATCGTTTTAGGCGCGACAAACTCTACCCACTGCTCCCGATAGTTGCGGAATAACTGAAGGTGGAGCAGGCGGAGGTACATGGGTGGGGAGTGGGGAGTGGGGAGTAGGGAGTGGGGAGTAGGAGTGGGGAGATGGGGGGTGAAAGATGCTGGAATTTTTGAAACACATGAAACTTCTTGAAGGGCGGTTCCTGATCTTCTAACGGGTCACATCTTCTAAGGAGTCATATCTTCTTGAAGGGCAGTTTCTCCTCTTCTAAGGAGTCATAGCCTCTCCAGAATTGCCTTCCAGCTTAAAACATTCATTTCAATTTCAATCATTTCTCAACTAGCAAAAAGAAGGATAAACGGAAGAAGGGTCATTCAGCAAAGAAAGAGCCAAACTTCCCCCCCATCCCCATCTCCCCATCCCCCTTTCCCCTACTCCCTACTCCCCACTCCCTACTCCCCACTCCCCCTTCTACCGTCTTCTGAAGTACCACCGAATAAACAACTTCTCCAGCTCGACCCAGACAAAGACGAGGGTGCTGGTGCCGATGCAGATGGCGAGTTCGGTGAAGGTGAGGAAGTGGGTGCCGAAGAAGTCGCGTAGGGGGGGGACGTAAACGAGCAGCAGTTGGAGGATGCTGGTGAGGGTGACGGCGATCAGGATGAAGGGGTTGGAGAAGGGGTTGAGTTCGAGGGTGAGGCGGGTGTTGGAGCGGATGGCCATGGCGTGCCCCATTTGGGAGAGGCAGAGGGTGGTGAAGACCATGGTTTTCCAGCGTTCGGGGTCGCCGCCTGTGCTGTTGGTGTATTGGTAGGCCCAGACCATGAGGGCGATGGTGACGATCGCCAAGACAATGCCAACGCGAATCATATAAAGCCCTAAACCTCTGGCAAAGATGCTTTCGCTGGGGTCATGGGGCGGACGATTCATGACATTGGGTTCGGCGGGTTCGACGGCGAGGGCGAGGGCGGGGAGGCCGTCGGTGACCAGGTTCATCCAGAGGATTTGCAAAGGGGTGAGGGGAACGCCGCCCGTGGCCAGGAGCAGGGGGGCAGCGGCGATCGTCAGGACTTCGCCAATGTTGGAGCCGAGGATGTATTTGATGAAGCGGCGGATGTTGGTGTAGACGACGCGGCCTTCTTCGACAGCGGAGACGATGGTGGCAAAGTTGTCGTCTTGGAGAACCATATCGCTGGCCTCTTTGCTGACATCGGTTCCGGTAATGCCCATGGCGATGCCAATGTCGGCTTGTTTGAGGGCGGGGGCATCGTTGACCCCATCGCCTGTCATGGCCACGATTTTGCCGTGGGATTGCAGCGCCTGGACAATCCGAAGCTTATGCTCGGGGGCAACACGAGCGTAGATGCTGACGCGATCGACATGGGATCTTAGTTCTTCCTGGCTCATGGCTTCTAGCTCTTGGCCAACCAGCACTTCGTCACCGGGTTTGGCAATGCCCAGGTCTTCGGCGATCGCCCGAGCGGTCAACTGATGGTCGCCCGTAATCATCACCGGACGAATCCCCGCTGAACGACAGCGCGCAACCGCATCCCGCACTTCAGGCCGAGGTGCATCCAGCATATCCACCAGACCCAGCCAGATCATCTGTTGTTCGGTGGCATCGGCGGCGGTTTCGGGGGGGAGGGTCTGGAGTGGTTTGTAGGCAAATCCCAGGACGCGCAGTCCGTGGGCGGCCAGTTGGTTGTTTTGCTCTAGGATATAGTCCCGGTGGGCAGGCGTTAAGGTTTCGATGCGATCGCCCCGTTGAAACTGCTGGCAGCGTTCTAGAACCAGTTCGGGGGAGCCTTTGCTAAATAACAGATAGTCGTTGGGGGTGGAGCGATCGCGCTGCACCATCACGCTCATCCGTTTCCGCTCCGAGGAGAAGGGAAACTCTCCCACTCGGGGCATTCGATGCGCCCAGTCATCGCGCTGCAATCCCGCCTTACCCGCCACGACTAACAAAGCGCCTTCCGTTGGATCTCCTAAAATCACCCATTCGCCTTTTTCCTTTTGCAGAGCGGCATCGTTGCAAAGGACACAAGCCTGCATCAGCAGACTCAAATCGGGATGGGCTTGCGGATTGATCTTTTGAGGCGTGGAGGAGTCTTCTGAAAAGCCTTTGGTCGAGAATTGGCCTTCGGGGATGTAGCCGTCGCCGCTAATCTGGAGAGACAGTCCGGCAGTTTGCAGAGACTGCACGACCATTTTATTTTGGGTGAGGGTTCCGGTCTTGTCGGAACAAATCGTGGTGACGGAACCCAAGGTTTCAACGGCAGGCAGTTTGCGAATCAGGGCATGACGGCGAACCATGCGCTGTGTACCCAAAGCCAGAGTCACGGTGATGACTGCCGGCAAACCTTCTGGGACAACCGCAACCGCCATACTCAAGGAGACTTCCAAAAATTCCCGCAGACTCCCCAGACCTGCCACGATCAGGCCACCAATGACGACGATCGCCACCAAAGCCAGCGCCCCACTCACCAGCGCCTGACTCAGTTGATCCATCCGGCGCTGCAACGGAGTCGGTTCCGATTCCACCGATTGCAGCATGGTGGCAATTTTGCCCAATTCGGTTTTCATCCCGGTGTTGGTCACCAGGGCAGAACCGCGTCCCTGCACAACTTCAGTGCCCTGGAAGATGAGATTGAGGCGATCGCCCACCGAGGTATTTTCAGGCAATTGTAAATCCACCTGTTTAGTCACCGCCTGGGCTTCTCCCGTCAGCGCCGCCTCCCGCACCTGAAGGTTAGCCGCTTCAATTAGCCGTCCATCCGCCGCCACCTGAATCCCAGCCTCCAGAAGCATGACATCCCCCGGCACCAGATCCTTGGCATCAATTTCGCTCAGTCGGCCTTCCCGCAGGACGCGCACCCGAGGAGAAGAGAGACTTTTGAGTGCAGCCAGTGCTTTTTCGGCGCGGCTTTCCTGCACATAGCCCAGAATGCCATTCAAAATCACGATCGCCATAATCGCGATTGTGTCTTTAAAGGGAATTTCGTTGGCTTCGAGGGTGCCTTGCTGGAGGTCGGTCAGATCCAGTACCCCGGACACAATAGCCACGACAATCAGCAGGATCAGCATAATGTTCTTGAACTGATCCACCAAGATTTGCCAAGAGCTTCGTCCGCCTGTTTCCTGGAGTTCGTTGAGGCCATAATGCGCTTGCCGTTCCCTGATCTGCTCGGGCAGTAGACCTGTATGGCGATCGCTCTCTAGCACCTCCAAGGCTTTCTCAGGTTCTAGAACATGCCAATGCCAAACCGGATCGGGGGGAGTGTTGCTAAGCATAGTGAGTAACAGGAAGTGGAGTAAGGGGGAGTGGCGCGGTGCTTTTCAAGGTAAAGGAGAAGTTAACTATGATTCATCAAATTGCTGGAAGTGTCTATTAAAAAAAGTTACGGCAATTTTTTGGGGAGGGAGTAGGGAGGGGGAAAGGGGAAGGGGGAAAGGGGAAGGGGGAAGGGGGAAAGGGATTTCTGGGATGGATTCCTTGAATGGATTCCTTGGGATGGATTCCTTGGATGGATTCCTTAAATTGACTCACAGAATTGATCCAGATTGATCCACAAGGAAACTGGGAAAATCTCTCCCATCACACACCACTCGCCCCCTTTCGCCTTTCGCCTTTCCCCTTTCGCCCCAGAAAGCACCATGGCATGTTTCCTCCAAGATGGGGAGCGTTGGAAAAAGCTTTTAGAGAAGGGAGCTTGTTGGAATTGGATTTAGAGAAGTTCTGGCGAATAAGTTGCTTGACCTTGAAGGACAGAGGGAAAAGGTAAAAATTGTTTCTTTTCTCCTGATCTATCCTGGTTTTTGAACTCTAGTGATCAGACGTAACTCTACCTGTCAAATGATGAATTGAATGATAAATCTAATGATGTGTGGTTTTTAAGTGCAGTGATACGATCAACCACATTAGAACTTTAGGCCGGGATGCGTCTTCTATCCTGCGGTGATGATGACTGGATTCGGAAGGCTGAGAGTGGCTAGACTGCTTAGGGCTGAAGGGATAGTGAATTTAAACCGCAGAGACGCAGAGACGCAGAGAGGGGAAAAGCGAGACGGAAGAGGCGAGGGGATTCTTTGAATTGATTCTAAAAGCATCCCAGAGAATCTCCACCTTCTCCCCTCGAATCCATTCTCCAAAAAACTCCAAGATTCCCCCCACTCCCCACTCGCTACTCCCCATTCCCTATTTCTTCTTACTCAAATCCATTCTCCGAAAAACTCCAAGATTCCCCCTACTCCCCACTCCCTACTCCCCACTCCCTACTTCTTCTTAGACGATTGCAACAGCGTAATAATCCAGACGATCGCCCCTGCATACAGCAATTGCACCAGGATCAGACCATCGTCCTGACGGGCAACTTGGACGGCGGATACTCCGGCTCTGTCGATGATGGAGTCGTAGGATTGAGCGAAAAGAGGCGTAGTGGGGTTGGGTAAGGCTTGGGCGTAGGTGTTGCTGGGAGTGGCGAGGCTGAGGGGGATGGTGAGGGCGATCGCAGTTACCCAATGCTTAGGCCAATGCTTAGGAATGGGAGGCAAATAGGCTGAAATTTTTAATCTGAACCGTAGAGACGCAGAGACGCAGAGGGGTTTGTCTTCATTGCTAATGTCTTGATGGGGGAAGATCAAGCTATTTGGGTTTTGAGCCTTAGCCAGGGGTTTGGATGCAAGTTCGGTGGATATATCGGTGGATAAATTCGTTGATAAGGTCGATAAAACTGGGTGGCTCCAAGGTGACATCCCGAATTCCTCTTAGCGCGGTAGATGGTTTGGTTTTTAGAGGGCTGTGGGGGCGATCGAAGGTTGCAAATGACACATCAGATTTTAAAGAATGGGCTAAACACTTCAGTGACAATACTTCCGTACTTGGCAAAAATTGGGTGTAGACACTGAGTTTATCGTTTCTGATAGACAAAGTTATCAATCATACTAAGTGTGATTTTGGACTCCGTGTACCTTTTCCTTTGTAACATTTGATATTTTTTTGCAGAGAGCGGGATTGAGTGAAGGCAAGATGAAGGAAGCGTAAGTGGTCTTCTGCTATGTCTTCTCTTCTCTCCGATGCCAACCAACGCTTGGAAAAAGCGCTGCGCTACGTTTCGCTGCCCCAGGATGTGGTTGAGCGCTTGAAATATCCCAAGGCGAGCCTGACCGTATCGATTCCGGTACGGATGGATGATGGATCTTTGCGAGTGTTTCAGGGGTATCGGGTGCGCTATGACGATAGCCGGGGGCCGACCAAGGGCGGGATTCGGTTTCATCCCAATGTCACCCTCGATGAGGTGCAGTCGCTGGCCTTTTGGATGACCTTTAAATGTGCAGCGGTCAACATTCCCTACGGCGGTGCCAAGGGCGGAATTACCCTGAACCCCAAGGAGCTTTCTAAGTTTGAGTTGGAGCGGTTGAGCCGGGGATATATTGATGCGATCGCCGACTTCATTGGCCCCGATGTCGATATTCCCGCGCCCGATGTCTACACCAATGCCCAGATCATGGGCTGGATGATGGATCAATACAGCATCATTCGGCGGCAGATTACACCGGGTGTGGTGACGGGCAAGCCGATCGCCATGGGTGGCAGTCTGGGACGAGAAACCGCGACGGCCATGGGCGCTTTCTACGCCATCCAAACCATCCTGCCCAAACTGGGACGGCATCCCACGGGCACGAGTGTGGCGGTGCAGGGGTTTGGCAATGCTGGAGCGGTGATTGCAGAACTCTTGTTTAATGCGGGTTACCGGGTTGTTGCAGTCAGTGATTCCCAGGGAGGAATTTACGCGGAGCAAGGGTTAGATATTCCCAGCATCCGCCAGTCCAAGGAATCCACCAGGGGCATCAAGGCGGTTTACTGCGAAGGCACCGTGTGCAACATCATTGAGCATTCCGTGATCACCAATGCCGAACTGCTGGAATTAAATGTGGATATTCTGGTTCCAGCCGCGTTGGAAAATCAAATCACCGCCGACAATGCCCATCGCATCCAAGCCCGATACATTTTTGAAGTGGCCAATGGCCCGATTCGTTCGGATGCAGACCCAATTCTCGCCAGCAAAGGCATCCTAGTCTTTCCCGATATTCTGGTCAATGCGGGTGGCGTGACGGTCAGCTACTTTGAATGGGTGCAAAATCGCATTGGTATCTACTGGAGTCTAGAAGAGGTTAATCAAAAGCTGAAGGGCATGATGACCCAGGAAACGGAGCGGATTTGGGCGACGGCGCAGGAATTGGCAACCGATCTGCGAACAGCGGCCTATGTTCATGCCCTGAATCGTCTGGGAGAAGGCATTCGCGCCAGGGGCACCCGAGAGGACTATTTAAAGTAAATTCCCTAACGCAAAATCTCTAGCGTCATTTGAATGACGCTTTGGATTGAACGTTTGGGATTGAACGCTTGAGATTGAACGATTGAGATTATTAGATTAAACACTTTGGGTTGAACGCTTGAGATTGAACGACTGAGATTAATCAACTGAGATCTTGCACCTGTCTCATGAGTCATTGCCAGACTCGTCCGCGAATGATGATACCGGTGGCGAATTCCAAAGGTACTGTAGACGAGCGTTTTATCCCTCAAGATCCCGAAATGACTTCGCTCCAAGCCCGCCCGCGAATGAATTGCGGGCTATTAG
>JALOOP010000267.1 GCA_025454315.1 Oculatellaceae cyanobacterium Prado106 | reverse complement strand
AAGCTCTTCAAAGCGCCCTTTGTAGAGAGCCTGCCGCTCTGCCAAAAGCTTGATTCCAGCCAGAAGGACTTCATCCGGCGAGGCATATTGACCACTCGCCATCTGCTGTTGAATGAGTTGTTCTAGCTCCAGAGATATCGTAATGTTCATGGAAGGGAGGCTGGTCGAAGGATGCTTATATTTTAGAGGAGTTTTGCAGGTCTGATCTAAACATTAGGAATCCAGTATTCGGGATGCGATCGCAGAATCGGCTCAGGGGAAAATTCTAGGACTTTCACCAACGAAATCGGCTTAGGTTATGAATTAGCTCATTAATCGCTCTTGGTAATAAGTCGGATCAACTTCAGAGTCATCCTCGGACTCGCGCTCAGCGCGAATCGCTGCCATGATGGCCTGAAAATCGGGATCATCTTGAAAGACTCCAGCGAACTTCAGCCAAGCGGGTTCTGTTATAGGAACTGGAACGTTCCAAGAAACGGCTTCGAGATGTTGTAATCGCTCTAGAAATAGGGCTTATAGTTTGGCGATCGCAGTTTGGCGATCGTCTGCTTCAACACGACAGGCGGGGAATTCAAAAACAGAAGCAGCAACTTTTCCTGAAGGAAGCGTTTCCAGGAGCAGCGTCACCTTTAGCTCAGAAAAGGGATGAGGCATAGTAGTTTACCCAAGAATCAAGAAGGCATGATTTATATGGCCTGATTCGATTGATGCTAAACGATTGGGAAAATCATCGGCGATCTCGTAAATTCAGCAATGCTTATCCGTCGTTTACCAACAGTCTCTTAGAAATCAGTCGATTGACCGACTATTTGCCAATACAAAATCGACTGAAGATTTGATCCAGAACCGACTCTGTGATTTCTTCCCCAGTGATTTCGCCTAGGGCTTGGATGGCGGTGCGAAGATCGATCGTCCAGAAGTCTAGGGGGAGTTGGGCGGCGATCGCTTCCTGTACATGCCCCAGCGCAATCCGGGCACGGGTCAAAACAGCGGCCTGTCGTTGATTGATCGCCATATCCAAATTGGCCGCTTGGAGATTTTGACTGTGGACAGTATTTAGAATGGCTTGCTCCAAAGCGTCAATGCCCTGTCCTTGAGCAGCGGCGGTTTTGACGACCGTTGAGATGGAGTGGGGGAGAGCGATCGCCCCATCCCCCAGCAAATCCACTTTATTCATCACCAGGATAATAGGCCGTGGATTGTCCTGCTGCACAATCGTGTCATAAATGATCTGATCCGCCTCTGTCCATCCGGCCTGGGCATCAATGGTTAAGAGAACCAGATCAGCCGCTTGGGCAGCAGCGCGCGATCGCTCTACCCCAATCTGCTCCACCTGGTCGATCGCCTCCCGAATGCCTGCCGTATCCAGGACTTGCACCGGAATCCCACCGACCACCAACTGCGATTCCACGACATCGCGGGTGGTGCCAGGGAGTGGGGTGACAATGGCGCGATCGCTGCGACTCCAGGCATTCAGCAAACTCGACTTGCCCACATTAGGACGACCGACGATTGCCACCTTCAGCCCCGATCGCAGTAGTTCCCCCCGGTCAGCAGTCGCCAGAATCTGAGCTACCTCTGCGGCCACATCCATTAACTGCTGTCTCACCCAAGTCTCATCCAAAGGCGGCAAATCATCCTCAAAGTCAATCCTGGCCTCCACCTCCGCCAAAATATCTAGGCAATGGGCACGAAGCTGACGAATCGGCTGAGCCAATTTGCCCTGGAGTCCAGCCAGCGCCATCTGCGCCGCTTGGGGAGACTGTGCCCCCACCAAATCCGCAATACTTTCAGCCTGAGTCAGGTCTAATCGTCCATTCAAAAAAGCCCGTAGGGTAAATTCCCCCGGTTCTGCCAGCCTTGCCCCCTGGTCTAAACACAACTGGAGAACCTGCTGCACCGCCATCATGCCCCCATGACAATGCAACTCCACCACATCCTCCCGCGTATAGGAACGGGGAGCCAACATCAGCAGCAGCAAAGCTTCATCCACCACTTTCCCCGTCTGCGGTTGTTGAACCTGTCCATAAAGAATCCGATGACTCTCCCAAACCTGCTGCCCCGGCGTGCGAAAGATGTTTCGGGCGATCGCCACCGCTTCCCCCCCCGACAGCCGCACAATCCCCACGCTCCCCTGCTGCGGAACAATGGCAGTGGCGATCGCGGCAATCGTTGGACGAGTAGGCGGGAGAATTGAAGGCATTAGGGAGTAGGGAGTAGGGAGTGGGGAGTGGGGAGGTGGGGAGATGGGGGGATTTTTAGGGTTAGGGAATATGGGGTGGAGCAAGTTTCTATGTAGGATCTAAACCAGTGAATTCAGCTCCTACGGTTGCGTCTATCAGCAGAATCAGGGATCAAGCCAAGTTCTATTCTAGAAGGAATCCCATCAGCATATTGTTTGTCCACCTCCCCTTTCCCCTTTCCCCTTTCGCCTTTCCCCTTTCGCCTTTCCCCTTTCCCCTTTCCCCCTCCCCCTCCCCCTCTCTGCCCAAAAACCTATACTAGAGAAAGAAGATGAATCACTTTTGAGGAAGAGAAGCATGGCTTTCAATCCTGCTGTCATGAAGGCAGTTGAGACGCTGGGATATCGAGTCACGATCGGCGATGTGGCTTCCCAGGCGGGGTTAGATGTGAAAGTAGCCGAACGCGATCTGCTGGTGCTGGCCTCTGAAGCGGGGGGTCACATGCAGGTGGCGGAGAGTGGCGAGATTGCCTATCTATTTGCCCAAAATTTTCGCGATGTGCTGCGGAACAAGTCGTTTCAGTTGCGCGTTCAGGAGTGGTGGAACCGCATTTGGAAGATCTTGTTTTATCTGATTCGGATCTCCTTTGGGATTGTCTTGATTGGCTCGATAATTTTGATGGCGATCGCGATCATCATCCTCATGATTGCCATCAATTCCAGCCGAGGGGACGACAACGATAGCGGCGGCGACTTTGGCGATGGCGGCGGCATCTTCATGCCCAACTTCTGGATTGGCCCAGACTGGTACTGGATCTTTCTGCCCGATTATGGCGATCGCCACCCCGCCAACCGCCACCGCAAGCGGGACAACGAAATGAGCTTTCTGGAGTCGATTTACTCCTTCATCTTTGGCGATGGCAACCCCAACGCGGATTTGGAAGAGCGGCGCTGGCAAACCATTGCTACAGTGATTCGCAACAACGGCGGGGCGATCGTGGCGGAGCAGATTGTGCCCTATTTGGATGAATTGGGCGATCGCACGAAGCAAGAATTTGAAGACTACATGCTGCCTGTGTTGAGCCGCTTCAACGGCAGACCGGAAGTTAGCCCGGAAGGCCAAATTGTCTATCACTTCCCCGAATTGCAGGTGATGGCTCAGCAAAGTCGTCCACAAGCAGTCGGCGCTTATCTCAAGGAAGCACTCTGGCGCTTCAGTCAGGCAAGTTCTGGGCAGATTACCCTGGCGGCTGGATTGGGCGGTGTTTATATTGTGCTGGCGATCGTATTGGGCAGTTTACTGCGGGGCGGCTTAGCGGCTCAGATTGGCGGACTGGTTGGCTTTGTTGGCGGCATTTATGGATTTTTGCTAGCTTACGGCATTGGCTTTCTCGCCATTCCCCTGATCCGTTACTTTTGGATTCAATGGCGCAATCAAAAAATTGAATCCCGCAACGATCAACGCATGATCCGAGCGCAAACGCTGAACCAAATGAGCGAAACAGTTCAACAAAAACTGGCCTTTGCCCAACAGTTTGCTACTGAAACCCTGGTCAGTGAGGATGATTTGGCCTACACCACCGAAACCGATTTAACAACTCAAGAATTGCTCAACGCGGACAAGGTTGACGCGGAATGGCAGAAGCGTTTGGAGCAGTCCTCGGGGTCTAGTTCGCCTTGAGTTGGGGTGGATGACTGACTGAGTCGATGGGCGAAACCTTTGGGATGACCTTTTAGGATTTAGGCCTTGGGCAAAATAAAAATCGGGTTTCTTGCAGAGCCGACGGTGTGAAGTCGAAGGTCTGAGCAGAAGCCCGATTTTTGTATATTTTGGCTGTTTTTGAAAATGTTTCTATACTGTAACAGGTCATAGGAGTTACGTTCGTAGTAACAATAGATGGAACTTGATATCCAGGAATTATCTCCTCGAATCGCCGAGTTTTGCCCAGTTCTAATTCAGCGATGCTTGCAGTGATAAGAACTAAAGTCCTCACGACAAACAGGCTTGTAGTAAGGACTTTAGTCCTTGCAAACCAGCATCTAGACCCATAAATCCGGGAGATGAAAAACCTTGCAAGACTGGGAAGTCATTCCCTGGCTAATTTACCAACCTTCATGAGTTGTCATTGAGCGGCTGATGAAAGTTGACTAATAAATCGGGTCATTGGAACCCCGCAAACCCTGGCTGTTCCTGGCGCAATTCCCTGGTTAATTTATCAACTTCCATCAGCCGCTACTACAAACTTTGAGGCAATGCCATGACAATCCTGTTTCAATATCTCTAAATAACGGCAGGAAGTGGTATCACAAAATCATCAACGGTGATGACACTGGCACGAACATTTTTGAGAACTGCCAGCGTCTCATTGTTGAGTTTAATCAGGGTATTGCTGCCTTGCTGAACAAAGCTCAGTTGTTCAGCATTGACGTTAAAGGTTGCGAGTTTGTCCTGTCCATCCATATAGTCCAGAACAATGTCTGTACCTTTGCCTTTCTGGATGGCAAACTGGTCTGCGCCTGCGTCCCCTTTGAGGCGATCGCGCCCTCCATCCCCCTGTAAATAGTCATCCCCCGCACCACCCCGAATCACATCATCTCCTATGCCGCCGTAGAGCAAATCTCCGCCTGCACCCCCGAAGATGCGATCGTTTCCCTGATCCCCCGAGATCATATCCGTTGAGCCAAGTCCCAGCAGCACATCATTGCCTGCCAACCCAGAGATGCCGTTGCTGCGGTTATCTCCCACGAGGCGATCGCTACCACTACTTCCTTCGATAAAGCTATCGGGACGCATCAGCAAACGCGCGATCGGAGTTTGAACCATGGGCTTTTCTTCAGCGAGAGTCACCATGTAGAAGATCAGATCTTCAGGCTGAGGTTCTTCACCCGGAGCCACCCCATTTTCACCCTCTCCTGGAACAACAGTTTCTGAAATTTCAGGAACAATTTCCAATCCGTTATTTTCATCCAACATATCCGCTACCTACCTTTGAACCTGCGATCGCAATTTGACCTTGAACTCCGAACCTTACCTTAAACCTAGCCAACATACCCAACCCCCAGCGATAGCTTTCAGTCTGGAGGGATAGAAGGGGAAAGGGGAAAGGGGAAAGGGGGGATCTTGGGCTATTTCGTGGAGTTGATCTAGGAGGAGCAGGGAAAACCCTGTGAATATTTGACCTAGCCCCATAACCAAGACGCATTCCATGTCATCCCTTTCCCCTTTGCCCTTTCCCCCTTCCCCCTCCATTCCCCCTTCCCCCCTCCATAAAGAAAGCGTGGAGTTGGGCACCCCACGCGGAAGAGCATGGAGGATGTCAGTGCATCCCTTCCATAAAAAGTTTTAGGCTAAACTCATTATAGTTGTCAAGCCTTTGCCTAAACTTTCTTAGGAAAGCGTGCTAGCATGGAGATCCAGGGAATCCAACACCGAGGAAAATCAGCGTATGGGGATGATCTCAAAGATTGCAGGACTACGAGAACGAGCGGGACTGACCCAGCGGGAACTGTCCCAGGTCATTGGCGTGACCGAAACCACGATCGCCAACTGGGAACGCGGCAGAAGCGGATTGGAATGGATCGATCGCCTCATCAAACTCTGCAAAACTCTCGACTGTGAGCTAACCGATCTCATCGACTATGAGTCAGAGGCGGAACCAGAAATTGAACCGACCTTTGAAGAACTCAGACAGATGTATAAAGCGGGTAAGCTCAAGAAAGTGGGCAGTCAACCCAAATAGATGGGTAAATTTAGTCAAAATCGGTTGTTACGGGCATAGCAGACATGAAGAGAATTCTTTTGGACGGCAACCTAATTTGGGATGCCCTACAAGCTGATGACGGTTCTGACTTTGATGTCCTTTGGGAAGTGCTGCAATCCACCGATGTGCAAGGTTATATCACCCAAACCGATTTGGATTCCCTCTACCGTCGCATTGCCCAAGAGCAAGATGTGGCGATCGCCTTCAAACTTGTCGAGCAAGTCAAACGCATCCTCAAGGTCTACTCTCCCGAAACCCAAGGGATCGACATTGCCCTAGCCGGATCTTTGCAACCGAGCTTTCAAGCCAGCACTGCCCTCCATACCGATCTGCTCAACCCCGAAACTGCCGCCCTCTCCATTCAAGGCTTTCTAGAACGCTACACCCTAGATTTGCTCTACGAAGGTGACGCTCAGCCTGCTGGATCTGCGGTGCAGCACTGGTATCGCAAATGGCGACAATCTGGCTTCGACTCCATGTGGCTGATTCCCATCATCCTCACCCTGACGCTGCAAAATCTCCCCTTCCTGCAGCAGTTCATCGCCTCGTTGCTGCCCAAAAATGATTCTCCCGAGGGTGCCTCTCAGCCCCAGATTGCCCAGGGGCTTGTTCCACTGGATGTGCCGACGACCCCTGCGCCCAACTCTGGAACCGCTCCCTCTCAGGAGCCGAATGCAGATGGGAAAGCCCCCCTGCTAGCAGATGCACCCTCCACCCAAAGGACAGAAGATCTGACATGGGTGCTGCGGGGCGAAAGGGGCGATCGCCCTGCCACCACCCCACTCACTCCGTCAACGACTGGGCAACCCGCCCCCTCATCGCTATCCACCGCCATCTCCCGTCTTTTTACAGAAACCTCTATTTCCACCATCCAACCCCAACCCGGAAGCAGCACGAGCACAGCCCTAAACAGCCCGATCGCGTCTGCCCCACCGCTTGTAGCCGAGGTTCCCTTCGGACGCCCACCCCGCTCCGGAAAAACACCGCGAGGCCCCAAAGATACCCCAGCCCTTACCCCTGGCTCAGGCTTTCCCCCTAATCCCCTTATTGGGAGCGGCAGTGACGGTTCCGGCAGTGACGGTTCTGGAAGCGGCAAAGCTGGCAGTGATTTGGGCAGTGATTTGGGCAGTGATTATTCGGGCACAGGCGATTCGGGTGCCGATGGATCTGGCAGTGGATCTGGCAGTGGATCTGGCAATGGGGGATTTGGTCTGGGAATCACAGTCACACCTGGTGAAGGCGGCGACCCATCCAACGGTGGTGTGATTGGCACAGAGCCAGAAGGGGTTGTGGGGGGAGAGGGCACTCCTAAAACCGACGGTGAATCGGGGGATTCCAATTCACCCGGAACCGACAGTGGCTCTAGTGACCCCAATTCACCTGAGAATGGCAGACCAGGAACGGCTGTCGGGGGTGATAGCACAGGCGATCCCAACGCTACCCCACCAGAAACTCTAGAAGATCCGTCCTTCACGCCAGAACAACAGCAGGCCATCCCTGAGACAATCCCTGGACTGGAGCCGGGTGTAATGCTTAATGAGCCGGATAACTTATTAAACTCAGGCAATTCCGCCGCATCTTTCTCTCTGTGGAATGGCGATCGCCTCTTTCAGCAGGTCGAAGGATACTTTACCCCAGATGCCTCCATTCTCCAGCAAACGCCACTGTATACCCTGGACGGCTTCAGTCCTCCATCCCTCACCTTCGGCTTGGCCTCACCGGGAATCTCCTTGGGAACTGCGCCCTTAGACAACTCCTACAACATGGCTCCTCCCGTCTTGCAGGGTACGCCATAGAAACCGTCCGAAGGATGAAGTTTCGGGCGATCGCCATCCCACCCAAACACCCGATAGCCTGACATGGTTCGCGATGCCCAAGATTCGAGATGCCTAGGAATTGAGGTCACCAAAGCGATCGCGGTACTGCTCCAATAGCGCCTGCATCTCCTGCAACTGTCGCTCTGCGGCTTCTGCTCTTTGGCGTTCTTCTTCGGCTCTTTGGCGTTCTTGAGCCAATAGCTGATTAATTTCGGTGAAGGAGAAGAAGGGGACTCCATCGGGGCGATATAGTTGCAGTTCTTCGCCCATTCCAAACCGGATGCCCAAGCGGGGACTGACCCAGCCCACTATCGTTTCAATGCGATCGAGCAATCCTTCTGCTGAACGACACCAACCCTCCAGGCGGTTACTATCCGGGTCGTACAGATAATATTCCTCCACGCCATAGGTGTTATAGAACAGGAGTTTTCGCTCCATTTCGCGCTGGGTGTTGCTGGGCAAGAGGATTTCAAAGGTAACTTGGGGGGCAATGTTGTTTTCTTTCCATTGTTGATAAGAGCCGCGATCGCCTTTGGGTCGTCCCACGACAACCATCGCATCCGGTGCGGCACTCAAGACATTATTGCCTTCAACGGGATACCACAGCAAATCCCCTGCGACAAAAACATTGGGATCATCTGCAAACAACCACTCTAGATTTTGCTCAATGACAACAATCCAGCGAAATTGTTTAGTGTTGTCTGACATGGGCTTACCGTCACTCTCGGGGTAGACCAATTCCCCTTCAATTTCAATGTCTTTGACATCAATGGATGTAGGTCTAGGCTGCTGAGTCACCATGAGATTGAGATCTCCTGCAACGCGATGTGATTAACCTAACATACTCTCACTGTCAACCTCGATGCTAAGCCCACTGTCAACCTCATCGGCAATCCCACTATTAACCTCATTAGCAACCTCATTGGCAATCCCATTGTTAACCTCATTAGCAACCTCATTGCCAATCCCATTCTCCTCCTCGCCAATGCCAATCGGGGGAGCCGCTGAAACCGGGCCAACTTCGGCGATCGCCACCCCAAAAACCCCTGCCACATTCCCCCCTACCCCATCGCTGACCGTGAAGCCAAACTGATCCTGAAATCCAAACAGGCCAGGGGATACGAGATTGGCAAAGAAAATTTCTCGATCTTCGCCTTGGTCAGCGCCGCCGATGCCCGCCCAAGCCAGGTTAGAACCAGACAGCCTCAAGCTGGATTGGTCTTGGTTCGTGTTGGTGACGGCATGGATTTGGGTGCCGTCATAGAAGAAGACATTGAAGTTGGTGCCGTTATAGCCCAGCCATGCAATGCGGCTGTCGGAAAGTTGGGGATAGATGTCGTTTTTAGCGTTGTTTGTAATTTGGGTAGTGGTGGAGCCGTCGTAGAAAAAGATTTCAAAGTCTTTGCCGTCGTAACCAGACCAGACCAGGGTATTTCCCAGGAGTTGGAAGTCGAGATCGTCGGTGTCGTTCTGGGTGAGTTGGGTGACGGTGGAGCCGTTGTAGAAGAAAATTTCGGTATCATTTCCGTCGTGCTGAAGCCATGCGGCCTGATTGCCTGAGATTTGTACCTGGTCATCTCGAACTTGGTTATTCGTCAGGCGAGTAGTGGTAACGCCGTTGTAAAAAAAGATTTCACTATCCTTGCCACCGGACTGTTCCCAAACGATGTTTTGACCCTCGATTTGAGGATTTGTATCTTCGAGGGTGTTTTGGGTGAGTTGGGTGACAGTGGAGCCGTTATAGAAAAAGAGTTCGGTGTCGTTGCCGTCATAGGCTGACCAAACGACGTTGCTGCCTGAGATTTGGGGCAGCAAGTCATCTGCTTGATTATTCGTCAGTTGGTTGACGGTGGAGCCATCGTAGAAGAAGATCTCATTGTCATTGCCGTCATAGCCCTGCCAGACCACGTTGGCTCCTGAGATTTGGTAGTAGCCGTCATCTTCTTTGTTGTTCGTCAGTTGGGTAACGGTGGAGCCATTGTAGAAAAAGATTTCGTTGTCATTACCGTCGTAACTTGCCCAGATAATGTTTTGGCCAGAAATTAGAGGGGTGAGGTCTGAGGTCTGATTGTCGGTGATGGGGGTAATGGTGCTGCCGTTGAAGCGATAGATTTCCGTATCAGTGCCATCGAATCCAGCCCAAACCAGGGTTTGTCCATCGATCATGCCATCAACGCCAGGTTCAAAGAGGGA
>JALOOP010000266.1 GCA_025454315.1 Oculatellaceae cyanobacterium Prado106 | reverse complement strand
TGGCAGTTCACAGGTTGAGATCCAAGGAATGCCTGGAGTTTACTCATCCTGGAGGTTAGAACGCGAATATCCAAAGACAGAATTTTCCGCCTTGCCCCCCTCCAATCAGGTTTAGCCACCCAATAACAGTCCCTCAATCAAGACACAAAAAAACAAATGCCTCTGCGTCTCTGCGTCTCTGCGGTTTAAATTCCAAACCCTTAAGCTTATTGGTCTTCCCATTCCCTAACCGAATCGACCTTCAACATAATCGCGTGTCCGTTCGTCGATCGCCTGCTTAAAGATCTGCGTCGTCGTGCCAAACTCGACCATTTGCCCAATGCGACTTTCATCGGTGCTAAAGAACGCGGTGAAATCGGAGACACGGGCGGCCTGTTGCATATTGTGGGTGACAATGGCGATCGTCAGTTCATGACGCAGCGAATGGATCAATTCTTCGATTTTCATGGTGGCGATCGGGTCAAGCGCCGAGCAAGGTTCGTCCATCAGCAGCACCTTGGGTTTAATAGCCAAAGCCCGAGCGATGCAAAGCCGCTGTTGTTGTCCTCCTGAGAGTCCCAAGGCCGATTTTTTGAGGGAATCTTTGACCTCATCCCACAGTGCTGCGCCCATGAGCGCCGATTCTACGATTTCGTCAAGTTCGGTTTGCGATCGCCGTTCTGCCACCCGCACCCCATAGGCCACATTGTCGTAGATGCTCATCGAAAAAGGGTTGGGCTTTTGAAACACCATGCCAATCTGCTGCCGTAGCCGATTGACGTTTACCTTGGAATTGTAAATATCCTGTCCAAAGAACTCTACCCGCCCTTTGACCTGCACCTCTGTTTCCAGTTCACCGATCCGGTTCAAGGACTTAATAAAGGTGGATTTGCCACAACCTGAAGGCCCAATAATCGCGGTGACTTTCCGCTGGGCGATCGCCATCGTCACGCCTTCAAGCACCAGACGAGTCCCATAATAAAAACTCAAGTTTGCCACCTGCATGGCAGGCATTTCATCCACAGGATAGGTGGAGAGCGTGGCGCGATCGGAGTCAGAGTAGGTCATTGTGAGGAAAAAAGCGTGAATGAATAAGAGAACGGAAAAGGGGAACACAGATGAACACAGATGAACACAGATGAATGTGGATGGGAAAAGGAGGAAAGGGTGGATGGGTATCACAAGGGCATCTTTCTCCTAAACAAAAAATTCCACAAAATAAGATTTTTCTATTCTTAGATTGTGTCCTCCTTCCTCACCCATCCACCCATCCACCCTGTCACCCATCCACTTCCCTACTCCCTACTCCCTATCTCACCGACGGGTCAACCAGCGGGAAACGATGTTCAGGAGTAAGACTAGGGACAGCAACACCAGGGCGGCAGTCCAGGCCATTTCGTTTTGGGAGGGGTCTGGGGAGTTGGAGTAGTTGTAGATGAGGACGGATAGGGAGGCGCTGGGGCTTCTCAGGTCGGTGAACCAGTTTTCGCTGAATAGGGCGGTGAAAATTAGGGGGGCGGTTTCTCCGGCGGCTCGGGAGATGGCCAGGAGAATTCCGGTGAGAATGCCAGGGAGAGCGGTGGCTAGGACGATCTTGAGGGTGGTTTGGAAGCGGTTGCCGCCCAAGGCTGCGGAGGCTAATCGCTGCGCTTTGGGGACGAGTGCTAAAGCGGATTCTGTAGATAACACAATGATCGGAATCATGATCATTGCGAGCGCAAAACTGCCTGCCCAAGCTGAATATTCTTTGGTGGTTAAGACAATCACTCCATAGGCGAACACGCCGACCACGATCGAGGGAACGCCGCTGAGAATGGTGACGATGAATCGAACAAAATTGGCGATCGCAGATCCCTGACTAAATTCCGACAAAAATATTGCCGTCATCACCCCAATCGGTACGCTGATCAGCGCCGCAATCCCCACCATGATCAGAGTCCCCAGGATGGCATTGCCAATTCCGCCCGGCGCACCATCCAACCCCAACGGAATCGGCAAATCCACCAAAGCCTGAAGACTAAAGCGTCCTAATCCGCGCTGCAAAATGGCAAATAGGACGGCGAAGAGGGGCAGGATGGCGATCGCCGAAAATAGAAATGCGATCGCCGTCATCCCCGAGCTAAAAAGCTTCCGTCCAAGGGGCAATGAGCCTTGGAGGTCGAGGTCGAGGGGAGTGGGGGGGGAGGATTGCAAGGGACGGTTCGGGAGTGGATGGGTGGATGGGGGAAAGGCGAAAGGGTGGATGGGTGGATGGGTGGATGGGGGTGGATGAGTGGATGGGTGGATGGGTGGATGGGTGATTTAGGGGGAATTTTAGGATGTTTGAACCTTATTCTTTGTTGACCTTGTCTTTTCTATTTTCTTGCTTCTCAATACCAAACAAATAATTTCTCAAGTATCCTCCTTGAGCCTTGCTTGTTCCAATTCAGAACAAAACCTTGTAACGACTAGCAGAGCTAAAAATAGATTGGATATGTGCGAATAAGGATTAGATCGAATAAGGATTAGATCGAATAAGAATTAAATGTTTGTGAACAGAAAAGGCTCTCCCAGATTTCCCGTGGTTGCCTACCACCTATAGCGTTGGTCAAACGACAAATACGCAAGTTGGAATCTAAATCCGGCGGTTACCACGGGAATTCTGGAAGAGCCACAGAAAAGTTAAACCCAGAAGAAGAGAGATTCTGCCAAGAAAGAATTCCTTGTGCTGCAAGTTGTCCTCACGTCAAACACCCATCCACCCATCCACCCATCCACCCATCTACCTACCTATCCACCCATTCACCCATCTACTTTTGAGTAAACCCTCTAGCGATCGACACTGCTACCATATTGACTAGGAACGTGACCACGAATAGGACTAGAGCTAAATAGGTCAGTGATCCAATGTGGAGTTGATCTAGGGCTTCGCCGAATTCATTGGCTAGGACGGCGGGGATGGTGTAGGCAGAGTCAAACAGCGATGGGCTGATTTGGGCGATGTTGCCGATCACCATGGTGACGGCCATAGTTTCACCAAGGGCGCGTCCTAGGCCGAGCGTGGCGGCTCCGAGGATGCCGGGGGTGGCGGTGGGAAGAATGACGCGGAACAGGGTTTCCCAACGGGTTGCGCCTAGGGCACGGGAGGCGCTGGTTAACTCTTTGGGGAGGGCGAGGAGGACTTCTCGGGTGATGGTGGCGATCGTGGGCAGGATCATGATGGCGAGAATTACGCCTGCTGCCATTAAGCCATAGCCGGAGGAGGGTTCGGTGCTAAACAATGGAATCCATCCGAAATTTTGGAATAACCAGGACTGGATGGGTGCCAGGAAATCTAAGAAAATGAAGATGCCCCAAAGGCCAATGATCACGCTGGGAATGGCGGCGATGAGTTCTACGAGTAGGGCTAAGGGCGATCGCACCCACCTCGGCAGAAAGTTTTCGCTGGTCATCAGGGCAACGGCGATACCCACCGGGAGGGCGAGGAGGATGGCGATCGCAGCAGTCATCAGCGTGCCGTAAATATAGGGCAAGCCCCCAAACACCAAGTTGCCAATATCCCAATCCTGACTGGTCAGAAACCCCAGACCAAAGGCTTGAATGGCAGGCAATGCAGAAGTCAGAATCACCCAGGTCATCCAGAACAGGATGAAGACGGTGAGACAAGCGATCGCCTTGACTAACCCGGTGAATCCCCGGTCTATCGAAGAGGCGGCACCGTCAGAGGCGGTGATGTCAATCTCGGAACGCGCAGAAACAGTCATTGAGAAAATGCCAGGGAAATTCAACAGAAAAGAACGAATGAAACTCAGATTAAATTCAGTCGTTATCGATTAGTCGATGACTTGGGGAGGACTGGATGCATCGCCTAGAGACAACACATCCAATCCGGCTATTAGTCGTTTGAAGCGCGATCGCACAAAAGACGCTCCTCCAGCCTTTGCCAGCCTCTGCCGCCCTCCGCAGCCTTGATCAGTCGGTAAGCATGGCTTATCCAACCGGATGGGATACATTGGCAACGGGTTTAAGTTGAAGATACACCCTAAGCTCAACGAGGGCTGGGCAAGGAGGCGGGAGGAAGTTGGAGTAGATGCTAAGAGAGTCAAAGAACGAGCCTAGGGGCCGGTCACTTCGCGTTGGACGGTTTGCAGCGCACGTTGAGCCACAGCGTTCGGGATGCGGGTGTAGTTGAGCGAATTGTTCAACTCTTGCCCTTTGGTCAAAATCCACTCGACCATCGTTTTGACCGCGTTGGCTTCTTCAGCGGTGGGGTACTTTTTGTACACCATGATCCAGGTCAACCCGGCGATGGGATATCCTTCTTCAGGGTCATCGACGAAGACCCGGAAATTGTCTGGGAAAGACAGGGTTTCCAGTGCCTTCTCGGTTTCTTCCAAAGAGGGCGTGATGAACTCATTTTTCTTGTTTTGCACCTGAGCCATCTTCATGTTGTTTTGGGTTGCATAGGACAACTCAACATAACCAATGGCCCCTTCAGTTCGCTGAACCTGAGCCGCAACGCCAGCATTCCCCCGCCCTTTAAGCTGTCCCACCGTCCAGTTGGGAGCGGTGCTGACACCAACCCGACCCCGGAAGTAGGGGTTGATGGCGCTCAGGTGGTTGACAAAAATAAACGTGGTACCACTGCTATCTGCCCGGACAACAGGCTTGATGGGCAGATCGGGTAGAGTGACACCAGGGTTATCAGCCGCGATTCGAGAGTCATTCCAGCGGGTGATTTGCCCTGAGAAAATCGCAGGAAAAACCGCACGGGAAAGCCTGAGTGTGCTGACACCGGGAAGGTTGTAGGTCATGGTCACCGCACCACCAGCCGTTGGCACGAGGATGACTCCCCGATCGCCGACTTGCTCAATTTGAGCATCGGTCATGGCGGCATCACTGCCCCCAAATTCGACCGTACCCGCAATCACTTGGCGAATGCCAGCACCACTACCCACGGCTTGATAGTTGACCGTGATATTGGAGTCACGACGGAAATCATTGAAATAGCGCTGATAGAGGGGAGCGGGGAAAGTTGCTCCGGCACCGTTCAGCGTTATGGCTTGGGCGATCGCGGACAATAAAGGACTAAACGCAAGTGTTGCAGCAAAAGCAGAGGCTGCAACCGAACGACGAACAGCACGCGCAGAGAGAATCATCTGGTTTTTTCCTCACGCCAGAAAAATAGAAATAGGAAAATAGTTGGAGGGTTAAAACATCTACTCAACCATTGATAAACCTACTACTAGAGTGGTTAAGTCTTCCTCATTGAACGATTAACTGATGGTTAAGGTTTAGTAAATTCACCATAAATCCTCACAATGCTTTTCATAAATCCCACTTCATGCGAGTTTGACCCGTTCAGAAAGATTTTGAACCCGTTAAAAAGAGATTAAGAGAGTACTAACCAAACTGAATAAATCCAGAATCGAATCGTATAAATCAATACGAAATATTGTTGGTTTTCTCTTTTGATATCACTGCTGATTTCACTTTTAGTGCATTGTTTTTCTGTGTTAAAAAGTGAGATAATCCGAACCCAACGTTCTCCCAAAAAACATTGGCTTGATGCTGCTGATCGATCGCCAATAGGCTCCATCTGAAGGCTTGTCCAACCCTCCTTCTCCTAGCACTTCTCCTAGCATAAGATGGCCTACCTACGTCGTTTCCCTTCTCTTCATCTAATCTCCGTACAGATGAATCAATGATGGTATGAAATAAACAGCATCCTGTTTTCCTATACAAATCCCACTCCCATAAACGACAAAACATATCATTTGGATGCTTAGATCTTTGGGAATGAATCTTTTTAGAAGGAAGAAATGCGATCGCCCCAAAATAGATTTACCCCATGGTTTACCCCATACCAATCCCTACACCCCAACCACGAATTCAATCCATCCCTTAAATCCAAAACATCAGGACAAAATTGAGGTAAATTCAGAATAGATTTTGATAGCGAGACAACTGACAACTCGTCAAGTTTTGCTCTAATATGTCTTGAGATGAAATGTATCTGGAGATGAAATGTATCTGGAGATGAAATGTATCTGGAGATGAAAATCTAGAGAGAATCCTCTAGAGAGAACCATCTAGAGAAAATTTAGAGATAATATTTTGCTGTTCAGGTCTGGGTGTGTAGTTTATTCGCCCTTGTCTTTGTAATCCCTACCCGACTTCAACCCTATGGCCTGGTCCTATCCCCTAAAAAACGCTCGATTTTCCTGGCAGTGGCTGCGCCCCATGCTGCTAGCCTCTGTTGCCGTTCATGCTCTGGTGCTGCTGATCCCCATGGGCGGTGCCGAAAAACCTGCTGAACAACCTGCCGCCAAACCGCCCGAAGAAGAAGCCATTAAGCTGACGCAGTTGGCACCTCAAAATAAAACCACTGCGACCCCCACCCCCAAGGCTGCCACTCCCCCCAAGCCCCAGACACCCACACCGCCGCGTCTGACGGTGCCGCCTCGACCTGCGCCTGCGATCGCCGCTCCGCCTGCTCCCCGTCCCGCAGCACCTCCGCCAGTCGCCGTCCAACCTTCTTCTCAGGCCACGCCAGCTTCTGAGCCAGAACAACCCGCCCAAGCCACCGAAGATCCGTTGGCGCTGCTAGTGTCACGCTATTCCCCTTCCCAGCCCGGTGTTGTGGGAGCCTTCCCAAGTTTGGCGCAGTTTCAGCAGGCTATCCGCAACAGCCCCAATGATGTCGCCTCAGTCGGTTCCTGGTTTGAAACAGAGTTAGGAAAACTGGGGGCAAAAGGATTTAGTTTTCAAAAAGTCAGCGGCGATCCGACCTTGACGGTCTATGCCATCCAAGGCGGTACTTCGCCCCAATATCTGACCCTGTTTAGCAATAATCAAGGAGCAGGCACCAATATTCTGCTAGCCAACACCCAGCTTAAACCTGAAAATTTGCAAGGCGGTAGCATTGAGGTGGAAACTGCCGAGCAAAACCAGTTCTTTGCCGATTTGGGTCTACCCCAAGGCGGCATCGTTGATCCCCAAAGCTTACAAAATCCCCAAAGCTTCTACCAAGAGTTCACTGGGCCAACCTATGCCGCTGGGATTCGAGATTCGGTTCTATTAACCAATCTGCCTGCCTCGGGCGCACTCGGATACATTCAAGAATCGCTCGTCGGCTACACCATTGCTCCTGCTTCCAGCACCTACGGCGGCGGTGAGATCTATACAATTACACGCGATGATATTCCGTCTGTCACAGGATGTCTCAGCATTGTGCAAGCAGGAGCAGATTCCACAGCGGTTTTTGTGTGGAATGCTTGTCCTCAATAAAGGAATAGAGAATCTATAGTTGAGCGAAAAAAAGTGCGTGGGGTGGCTATGCTGCCCCACGCACTTTTTCTTCAATTGAATTAGGATGAGCATTTCCTTTTCTAAGGTGTGGATTCTCCTCGACGCTCGATGCCGAGATAGACGCGATCGCCCCCAATATCGCGCAGGGTCTTGAGGACTCCTGTGACCTGATCGTAGTTGAGTTGGCGATCGGCCTTCAGCATGACCACACCCGTTGGATTTTCAGTCAGGAACGTGACAACTTGCTGCACCGTTTGCTCAGTGGTTAACACCTGTTCTTCCAACATGATTTGGCCGTTGGGGTTGATGCCCAGCGTTAGGCGAGTTGTGGGCAGTTGGCGCGTTTCTGCATTCCCATCCTCAGCATCCTGAGCGGTTTTTGGGGAAAGCACCGGGAGGTTGATATTGAACATTTGCCGCCCGGTCAAAGTCATGGTCACCAGAATGAAAAAGGTCAGCACCGTCATCAGGATGTTCATCATGGGGACGAGGTTGACTTCGGGGATAGTGTTCCTGGCATTACGGCTTTTTAAGGGCATGGGAAAGGGGAGGATAGGGGGCAACTCGGGTCATGCTTATTCTAAGCCCAGGGAGACGCGATCGCCCCCCACCAGCCGCATTTGGGCGAGCAAATCAACGACTTGCTCATATTGCACATTGGGATCGGATTGGAGAACTGCGATCGCCTGACGATTCTGGGACAGGAACGCTCTGACCTGTTGCAGCGCCTGCGCCTCGGTCGTGGGCTGCTCGTTGACCAAAATCCCTTGGGGCGTTAGTTTCACCAACAACGGATCGGGAGTGTTGGGTTGGGGCTGCTGAGTTTGGTCTTGGCTGCCGGGTAAGGCAACTTCAACGCCCTCCTCCAGCGCCAAAGTCGAAGAAATGATGATAAAGAAGATCAGCACCGACATCAACACATCAATCATGGGCACCAGATTGAGTTCTGTCGGCGGCTGATTTTGCTTGTTGCGACCTAGGGGCATGGGAGGACGGGGGTAATCGGGTCAAGCCTATGGGATCAATCTTATCGGATCAATTCCATCTAATCCATTCGGGACAAGGCAGGCAGGTGGCTGCGTGGGTTTTGGGAAGGTTCGTACCAGTTTTGTCGATAGATCAGTTCGAGTTCTGAACCGACTTCAGAGAAGTAGTCAATTTGGTTGGCCTGAAAGGAAACCATCATCCGGAAGATGAGGAGCGCCATAATCGCAATAATCATCCCTGCTGCTGTGGTAATCAGGGCTTCCCCAATCCCGGCAGCAGCTTTGGACGCACTCTCAGCCGAGCCACCGCCACCAATATTGAGGTTGCCAAATGTCGCGATCAGTCCGGTCACCGTTCCCAATAGCCCCAATAGAGGAGCAACGGCAATCACCGTTTCCAGGAGCTTATCGCCCTTTCGCATTTCGATAAATTCTTTGTCAGCAGCGGCCTCCATGGCCAAATGAAAGGTTTCGGGATTGGGATTGGTGAGATTCAGCGGAGCCACCAGGAATCGTCCGATGGGCAGGTTTGTTGCGCGTTGAGCGATCGCCCTTGCTTCCTCTAAATCATGCTTGGCCGCCTCCAACACATTATGAACAATGCGCTGTTCTTTGCTCAGCAGCCGATACCAAAACCAGGAACGCTCGAATCCACAGGCGATCGTCGCCACGGAGAATCCAATCATGGGAATCATCGTGGGTCCGCCTGCAATGACTAAATCAAGTAAGTTGGACATAGGACTTAAGGGTTAGAAAATTCGCGATACAGGCAGTGAACACAGGATGCAAACCCAATTGTTGTAAATTTATGGAGACTCCTCTCGTTAGGATAACTGAATCCATGAGGGCAGCCAGTTAAGAAAGTACAATAAAATGATTAATAAAAGATTAAAGTGAGCGCAAAAAGTAGGGATTGGGGGGCGATCGCCCACTGTCATAAAACGCTTTGCCATTGCTGAAGGAATGGATTGCGCGTTCTGTCGGGGTGACAAAGTGATTCGGTGTGGATGTATTTGGAATCAACCTTAAGGAGGGTGGAATGGCGAACGTGGTGGGTCAATGGGGAGCTAGTTTGGGGGTTAGAATTCCCCAATGTTTTGCTGATGAAATTGGCCTCAAGGTTGGCTCTGAAGTCAATCTCGAAGTAATTGATAACAAGATTGTGATTTCACGGGTTCAGAAGAAGTATCAATTAGAAGAATTGCTGGCTGATGTGACTCCAGAACGGATTAACGGAGAGTATGACTGGGGCGAACCCATCGACAAAGAAGCAGAGTAGAGCCATTCTTTCCAGAAACCTAGGAAGATTTAATCGAACCCATCGGTCGCATTGGGATTATTGAGGAAATCTTGACCGGTTGCGGCAGCAGGGGTAGACGGCGAGTCTGCGGCAGCGGGAGAGGCCGCAGGACTGGGTGAAGCCGCAGGGGAAGCACCAGGACTCGGGGATGCCGAAGTGACGACAGCAGCAGGCGGTTTCGCCGCTCCCGTTGCTCCCGTCGCTCCAGGCAGAGCCGGGGCTGCCGCTTGAATGGTGCGGTGTTGCTGCCAGTTGACATTGCCCTGGGGATCAATGCTGACCACAATTTTATCGATTTGGCCTTGGGGCTTGGTGAGTTTGCCGTTGCTGATGCGGCATTCAAACTTGTCTCCGGGTTTGGTCACGCGGTATTGGCGGGTTCCGGTGCTGCACTTGATGGTGGGTTCGGTGCCAATTTCGGTG
>JALOOP010000265.1 GCA_025454315.1 Oculatellaceae cyanobacterium Prado106 | reverse complement strand
CTTTTTATAGGGTAGGAACTTTCCGTTCATGATGACTTTGATGCGATCGCCCTTAAGGTCTTCCTCCTGATATCCAGAGTGAAGTCGATCGCACTCATATCGCCATCTCCCAACTTCTCATGAATCACTTCCTCCATCAGCATCCCCTAGACCTGCAGGATCATAGGGTTTGAATCGTTTCAGAAAAATTCATGATCTTGTTGAGTTCTCCAGGGAGATTACCCGGCGCTAAAGCCAGGGAGAACAGTCCGAGTTATAAAAGCCAAGTCCATAAAGGATTGGCCTAGGTCGCCGAGGCTTCCGGAGCCGCTTCAGTGGATGCAGCCAGTTTTTCGCGATCGAGAGCCTAGGTCGCCGAGGCTTCCGGAGTCGCTTCAGTGGATGCAGCTAGCTTTTCGCGATCGAGACGACGCTTGCGGGCATAGAGTTGGATAATAGCGGCCATCGCCACAATGAGGCCAAAGATCGCCCAGGCTGCGGCACTGGTGGGAAAATTGTTCTTGAAAATGGCCAGCATGACAATGACTACGAGCAGCACCGTGGGCACTTCGTTGAGCCAGCGAAACTGCTGCCCGGTGAACTTGAATTCGCCCTTGGCCAACTGTTTCATCCAGGTGCCGCACAGGTGGTGATAGACCATCAGGAGGGCGACTAGACCTAGTTTGACATGCAGCCAGGGTTGCTTCAGCAGGTCGGGAGCCGTGATCAGCATGGCGATCGCCATCACCACCGTCAGCACCATACCGGGAGTCGTAATCAGGCGGTAAAGCCGTTTTTCCATGATTTGGTACTGCTGTTGCAGAATGCCCCTAGCAGGCTCGGGCTGCTCATTGGCTTCCGCATGGTAAACAAACAGCCGGACTAGATAAAACAATCCTGCAAACCAAACCACCATGCCTGTAATATGAAACGCTTTAAACCAGAGATAGGGCATCTCAACTTACCTCTTCGTCTTCATTAAATTCTGAATTGAATTTTTGAAGTGCCTCAACAGATGGATGACACTCCAGACCCTATTCTACTAGGAGCAGGCAACCAACCTAGGAGCAAGTGATATTAAGACTTTTAGCGGAAACACAAATCGTGAAAATCGTGAAAAAAGGGGGGAAAGCAAAAGGGGAATTGTCCCTTAATGCTTTTCCCTGGTCGCGGATCATCCGGCGTTTATCACGAGATAAGAGACAGGGCAAGGGATACAGGGTGAGATGATGTGAGGAACCCTGTTAGGCATCCTGTTCCAATCATTCCGCCGCTTCACTCGCAATCTATAGCCCATGCTAGACCGCATGTTTGAATAGAGAGTCGAGGTAGACCCTAGCGGTGCGGCGGTAGCTGCGAGAGGAGTCGGGAGTGCTGCTACAGCCATTTTGCAGCAGGAAGAGAGACAGGGCAGCAGAGAAGACGCGATCGTGATCCCAGTCCGGATGGGTGTCTAGATAAACTTGAAGGGACTCGTGAAGCTCTTCGGGAATCTCTGCCAGAATGCTGACGGTTGCGTTCATAAAAACCTCTGTTAGGGGGGGAATCCAGGAGTGAATGAGCCAGTCCGACCCAGTTGCAATCCCTGCTGCATCAATGATGCAAACTTCATAGATGCAAACTTATCGATACATTCATCGTGCAATGGGTGAAGCGGACATTTGGCGTTTTATCAGGTTCATTTAAGGCATTTCATTGGGCAGACTCGGGCTGAACGGGAGGCTCTAATCCCCAAGCACTGGTTCCATCTGAAAACACCCTATTTGACGACAGGGAAAAATTAGCGCCCCATGAACTTGCGACTCGCTAAACTCCTTTCATGGCTGGGTTACGGCTGACTGGGGGAGTTTCGCTTGGGCAACTTCAGAGCGCTCTTTTGAGTAGGTCGCATCATTGTGCGCTATGGGGGGGTAGGGTTGTCAATGGAGAACACTTGTGCCTGTCAAATTCTGGGTTGAACAGGCGAACGAGCGAATCAACCTTTGAGCGATTTTTTGTTACATTTCTTCATCAAATGTTTGCGGGATCGAGGGCATGAAGGCTGAAGCGCAATTTCCACAATAAATCCGCAAGCCGTGACTCTACCGTTCCACCCTGTGGAAAACCCTATTTAAGCCTGTGGAAAATCTTAGCCGTGCTGTGGAAATCTTGTGGAATCTCTGGGGAAAATCCCTCGTATTGTAAAGAATTGTAACGGGACGGGAGATCAAGGGTTTCAGCGCTTTTCGTCAGGAAACCCTGATTTCAACCATTCGTAGGCGATTTTAGCAGTATGTAGCCGAATAAAATGATATTTCCGTAACACCTCGGAGGTTTGTGATTCAGTTGTCATTTACCTAAAGGGGGAAATTAGGGAGTGGGGAGTAGGGAATAGGCAGTGGGGAAAAAGGGAAAAGGGGGAAGGGAAGATCCTTACTTCCATCCACCCATCTGATTAGGCTCAATCCTAATCAACCGCAGAGACGCAGAGACGCAGAGGGCAAACTCCACCCCCTACCTCTCCATCTTGCCATCTCCCACTCCCTGCCTTTTCCGGCGCGGTTTCCGCTAAGATCGGATTCGGGAAGAAATTACGCGAGTTGATTTGAACCATGCCTACTCTTGGAGTCAATATTGACCATGTGGCGACCCTGCGGCAGGCGCGGCGGACGGTGGAACCTGATCCTATAGCGGCTGCGGTTCTAGCCGAACTGGCGGGGGCCGATGGGATTACGGTGCATCTGCGGGAGGATCGGCGGCATATCCAGGATCGGGATGTGCGGTTGCTGAGGCAGACGGTGCGTACCCATTTGAATCTGGAAATGGCGGCTACGGATGAGATGGTGGCGATCGCACTTGATATCCGACCCGATTACGTCACTTTAGTTCCAGAACGCCGGGAAGAAATTACGACCGAAGGCGGCTTAGACATCGCGCGGCAGGTCGATCGAATGACCCAGGTCGTCGATGCCCTGCAATCGGTAGGAATTCCGGTGAGCTTGTTCATTGATGCCGATGAAGCCCAGATTCGGGCATCGGCTGAGGTGAAGGCTCAGTTTATTGAGCTGCATACGGGACAATATGCTGAGGCCAAGGGAGAGGGCGATCGCGCCAAAGAACTCTCGATTTTGGCTCAGGGGTGTGAGTTGGCGATCGCCCAAGGACTCCGCGTCAACGCAGGTCACGGTCTCACCTACTGGAACGTCCTCCCCGTCGCCCACCTCCCCGGCATGGAAGAACTCAACATCGGCCACACCATCATCAGCCGCGCCGTCCTCGTCGGCATGGAGCGCGCCATCCGTGAGATGAAGCAAGCGATGGGACTGGCGGTTTGAAGGGGAAAGGGGAAGGGGAAGAGGGGAAAGGGGAAGGGGAAAAGGGGAAAGGGAAAAGGGGTAATCACGGTTTCATTCGTTGTGTCTTCGTTGTGGTTCGTCCCCTGACAGGAACAAAGACGACAGGGACAAAGGCGACAGGAACAAAGGCGACAGGGACAAAGGCGACAATGGAATTTCACTGTTCCTTCCTCGCCTTCTGCCCCATACCTAGAAACCATGAAAATCACAAGAAACTAACCAAAGTCCCTCCCTTTCCCCCTTCCCCTTTCCCCTTTCCCCTTCCTCCCCCCACTCCCCACTCCCTATTCCTCAATTCAAAGAAACTTAAGACTCAAAATCATGAACATCTATTACTATGTTTTAGCCAGTAAGCGGTACGTGCTTGAAGAAGAACCCACCGAGGAAGTTCTCAAAGAGCGCATCCGGCACTACCAGGAGCAAGAAAAGGAACTTGACTTCTGGCTCGTGCATCAGCCCGCCTTCTTGGAAGCGCCAGAAATGGCCAGCATTAAGGCAAAATGTCCCCAGCCCGCCGTGGCCATCATCTCCACGAATCCCCAGTTCATTACCTGGCTCAAGCTTCGGTTGGAATATGTGATGACAGGCGAGTTTCAGGCACCTTCGGCCTCCATTCCCGATCCTTTGGCTTCTCTCGTTTCGGCGAGTTAACGGCCAGCGGAGGAGATTGGGGCAGCAAGGAGCCAGATCGGGGTTTATCCGGCTGACCTGATTTCCTCCTCTCACTTTTCAGGAATGGTACGATGCAACGCCTCCCGTTTAGTCCGCTGTTTGCTTTCCTGGGGTGGATCACCTTTGCTGCTGTAAGCCTGGTGCCTGCCCCACATAGCCTTGCTCAGACCCAATCCGCCTGCCAACCACCCCGCGACAACGAATATTTGATTCTGGTGCGAAATCAGCGATCGGACACCCAGAGCCAACTCCAGCGGCTTTTGCCCAATAACGCGATCCTGACTCCATGCAGCTACACCAACAATGAGAGCGTCATCCGGGTCGAGGGCTTTGCCAGCGCCGAGATTGCCAATGCCTGGGCAAAGTACCTGATCGATTCCTCTGGGGTACAGGCGTTTGTAGTGAGCCCCACGAGCGGTGGCTCTACAGTCGCCAACCAGCCCAGTAACTCGGGTCGCCCAGCCCCTAATAATAATTCCAACTCAAATTCCAACTCGGGCGCAGGCTCCTTCCCAACGCCTACGACCAACAACTCCAATCGCCCTAGTAATACTCCCTCGAACTCCAACACACCTAATCGTCCGACTCCCGTCGCTGCATCCGGGACGACCTCCCAGTTCAATCCGCAGCCGCTTGGCGAGGGGTATGCGGTTCTGGTCAACTACTTCAACCGTCCCGAAGTGGCCAATGATGTGCGGCAGGTGGTGAATCGGAGTGTGGGTCTGGTGTCCTATGAGCAGCAGCCCTATTTGCTAGCGTCCTTCACCTCGGATTCGGCAGCGGCTTCACGGGTCTTGAGTTTATTGAGCGATCGCGGTTTTGTCGCCGTCATCGTCGATAGCCGTCGCGCCATCCTCCTGACCCCTTCGGTTCGCTAATCTAATGTTCTAAACAGATGTTCTAAACAGAAAAGAGAGGTGGGTCACAAAGTGACCCACCTCTCTTTTTCTATTAATCTTTTCCTAGTAAGCAGGAGCCGCCACCCAAGAGACGATCGCTCCTAACGCTGACCCCGCAATCACCTGCACCGGGGTATGACCTAAGAGTTCCTTGAGGCGATCTTCGTTGAACTTAGAGTCTTCCTGGAAGAGTTCATCCAGAATCTGATTGAGGATTCTGGCCTGTTTGCCAGCAGCTTGTCGGACTCCGGCGGCATCGTACATGACGATGATGGCGAAAATGACGGCGATCGCAAATTCGCTGCTGCCCCACCCGGCACTTTGCCCTACCCCAGTTGCCAGGGCTGTTACCAGAGCCGAGTGGGCACTGGGCATCCCGCCCGTTCCCACCAGACTGCGGAAGTTGAGTTTGCCATGCTGCGCCAGTTCAACAATCACCTTAATGACTTGAGCCAGAAGACAGGCAATGATCGAAACCACTAAAACCGAGTTCGTCAAAATGGCGGTGAAATCCTGCATGGTGGGGGTGGGGGTGGGGGGTAGCGATTGATGAGGTGGGTTTGTAGAAGCGTGGAGAGGATGGGGGGATGAGGAGATAGGGAGATGGGGAGAGTCGGTAGGGCGAAACTGGGGGTTTGTGCGACTCGCGCACCTTTAGCCTATCCAGGTTAAAGAATCAAAATTATGGGATTGATTCAGAAAAGTCCCAAATCTTCCAAGACTAGTTTTTGCGGGCTGTGATGTAGTCCGCTAGGGCGATGAGGGGATCGGCGGCAGCACCGAAGGGAGCCAGTTCGGCCTTGGCTTCGGTGATCAGTTGGTCGGCTTGGCGTTTGGACTCTTCGATGCCCCAGAAGCTGGGGTAGGTGGCTTTTTGCGCCTGGAGGTCTTTGCCTGCGGTTTTGCCCAGTTCTTCTTGGGTGGCGGTAATGTCTAGGACATCGTCAATGATTTGGAAGGCGAGGCCAATGTTTTGAGAGTAGCGGGACAGCCGCGCCAGGTCTGTATCGCTTGCCCCTGCTAGAATTGCCCCACAAACCACTGAGGATTCTAGGAGTGCGCCTGTTTTGTGGCGATGGATGTAGGTCAAGGTTTCCAGGGTGACATCCGGGTTGCCTTCGGACTCCAGATCGACGACTTGGCCACCGACTAGCCCCGCTGCGCCGACGGCTCGACCTAGATGAGCAATCACTTTCAGTACCTTATCAGCGGCCACGCCCTGCGTTTGGGCGGCAATAAATTCAAAGGCATAGGCCAGCAAGCCATCCCCGGCTAAAATGGCGATGTCTTCGCCGTAGACCTTGTGGTTGGTGAGTTTGCCCCGGCGATAGTCGTCATTGTCCATGGCGGGGAGGTCGTCATGGATCAGGGACATGGTGTGGATCATTTCCAGGGAGCAGGCGGTAGGCATGGCCATGATGGAGGAGCCGCCCATCAGTTCACAGGTGGCCAGACAGAGGATAGGACGGAGCCGCTTGCCGCCAGCAAGGAGCGAATAGCGCATAGCTTCGTAGATTTTTTCGGGGTAGACCACGGCGATCGCCCCCTCCAAAGCCGCCTCAACCGCAGCCTGTTGTGTTTTCAAATAAGTCGCCAAATTAAACGTCGGCGGATTTTCAGAAGTAATTACCATTTCTAAATCGTTCTTTTGATCAATCGAAATTGTCATAATTCGCTCCACTCCTCATGTCAGTCGCTGCACACCAGTTTGATTAGGGATAAGGGGATGGGGGGGAAGGTTGGGGGGCGAAAGGGGAAAGGGAAAAGGGGGATGTTTAGTCATCTTCCCATTCACGCCTCTCCTCACTCCCCAGGCCCTACTCCCTACTCCCTACTCCCTACTCCACACTCCCTACTCCCCACCTTGAACTCTTCTCCGATAACTCCATACTGTATTGTGCAACAGCATGGTCACCGTCATTGCACCAACTCCGCCGGGAACGGGGGTAATCCAGGCGGCAATGTCTTGCAGGGCGTCGAACTGGACATCGCCGACGAGGCGGGATTTGCCGGTGGTGGGGTCGGTGATGCGGTTGATGCCGACATCGATGACGATGGCTCCGGGCTTGACCATGCTGGAATCGACCATTTGGGGACGACCGACGGCAGCGACCAGGATATCGGCAGTGCGGGCGATCGCAGCCAAATCTGGGGTGCGGGAATGGGCGATCGTCACCGTGGCATTTTCTTCTAGCAGCATCAGCGCCAGAGGTTTGCCCACCAGGATACTGCGGCCAATGACGACCGCTTGTTTTCCGGCAACCGGGATTTCGTATGCCTCCAGCATTTGCATGACACCAAAGGGGGTGCAGCTTCTCAGTCCCGGTTCGCCGCGCACGAGCCGTCCCAGGTTGAGGGGATGCAGACCGTCAGCGTCTTTGTCGGGATCGATTTGGTTGAGCAGCGACACGGAGTCGAGATGATCCGGGAGTGGCAATTGTACCAGAATGCCATCGACCCGTTCATCCTGGTTGAGTTGGTGGATGGTGTCGGCCACCTCCTGCTGGCTGGCATCGGCGGGAAAATGTCGCCCAAAGGAGGCGATGCCGACCTGTTCGCAAGCTTTTTCTTTGTTGCGGACATAGGCGGCACTGGCGGGGTTG
The DNA here is from genome assembly GCA_025454315.1 of Oculatellaceae cyanobacterium Prado106. Lineage (GTDB taxonomy): Bacteria > Cyanobacteriota > Cyanobacteriia > Elainellales > Elainellaceae > Prado106. The sequence continues at coordinate 2,500 of JALOOP010000265.1, read as the reverse complement.
TCGCCCACCATCAGGACGGCCAGTCCCGGAGGGCGGCCTGCCTTTGCTTGCAGGCTGTTGACCTGCGCTGTGAGTTCTGCTTGCATCCGAGCGGCAAGCGCTTTGCCATCTAATAAACCTGCCATGTTCACCCAGTTTTGATTGCGACCCAACGCGATATAACTTTCGACCTAGCCTTCGATTCAGCCCTTTGATTTAGCCTCGAATTCAGCCCTTTGATTCAGCCTTGAATTTAGCCCTTGGATTCAACTGCGATTCACTCTTCTGATTCAGTCTTAGAAACTTAGCCCTCGATCTAGGACTCGATCCAGTCTTCGATTTAGCCGTAGAGTTTAACTCGCTAAAGGCATACTTGCTGAAAATCCAATGCAAATCCCATGCAATTTGCCATGCCAGGGAATCAGAAATCAGGTAAATTAAGGGCGGAATTAAAGTCTATTGAGTGTTTTTGCAGAAGATCTTAAATCGCCATCCTTTCAAAAACCCTTTCAAAAGCACTTGTATTTTCAACAGTACTTTCACTTTACAAAAGCACTTTCATTAGTCTCTCAGATTTGGTCATCGCTTGGGTCAATCAGAGGAAGCGTTTTCAGACCTTTGGTCTAAGTTTTTGGTTGGTGTTTATGGTTTATGATATTCCTAAATGATTCGTGAAATGGGTTCGACCTCAATTCCTGGTGTTTGGGCATCCTCGTGCCACCTGTTTATCCACGGTCTACAGCAGGGGGCTAGCTACCTTCTACCAGGACTCCTGTTGGGGTTAGTGGGCTGTAGCTCAGTCAGTACAGTGCAGGATGTTCAAAAGCATCCCCACCGCAACTGGTTCAATTCCACCGTCTACCTCCAGGGCACCGTTCGCGATCGCGCTCCCCTCCTCGATGCCCAGGTCTACCAACTGGAAGATGCGACCGGAGCCATCTGGGTGCTGACTCCAAATACGACCCGGCCTCAAGTAGGCGATCGCATCTCCATCAAAGGTCAGGTGCAGTACGAGAGCATTCCCGTAGGTGGCCTGGAATTGGGTGAGGCATATATCAAAGAGCAGGAGCAGCTAGAGCCAGAATCAAAAACCCCGTCCAGTCGCCCGTAAACCCAGAGGTTTCATGAGTACCCATGTCGCGATCGCCATCCTCCAGCAAAACCAGCAGTTCCTGATGCAGTTGCGGGACAACATTCCCAACATTGTCTATCCGGGTTACTGGGCTTTCTTTGGGGGGCACCTGGAACCTGGAGAAACGCCCGAAGTGGGGGTACGGCGGGAACTGCTCGAAGAAATTGGCTATGCGCCCGAAACGCTGAGCCATTTTCGCACCTACGATATCGAAGGCGAAATGCAGATCATTCGGCATGTCTACTTCGGTGACCTGGGGGTGGAACTCGACCAGCTTCAGTTGAACGAGGGCTGGGACATGGGGCTGTTTAGCGTTGAGCAAATCCACCAGTGCCATCGCTACTCAGAACGAGCGGGAGAGGTGCGACCCTTGGGGCGACCCCATCAGAAAATTTTGTTTGATTTTTTGAGTGAGCAGGGATTATGACCGTATTTTTTGCCCCAATCCCTGGAATTCCTGGCTGATCACGGATTCAAGATTTAAGGCGAGCGAGTAAAGTAGGTACATGACAAAGGCGAAATCCTCAAAATCCACCCCCTACCGCGTCCGTGAGAGCGCCAGGGCAAAGCATGTCAGCATCCGAGTCTCCCACTTTGGCGAGGTCGAGGTGGTGGTGCCGCGCGGTTTTGACTTGCGCCGAATCCCCGAAATCCTCCACAAACGGCAAGACTGGATCGCCAAAACCACTCAGCGCCTAGTAGCAGAACGGCGATCGCTCACCCATAGCATCACCGGTGCCCCCAGTTGCGACCTGACCCAGCCCATTTTCCCAGAGCAGATTCATTTGCGATCGCTCCTAGAAGACTGGGACGTGAAGTACGACTTCACCCCCGCTGTCAGCCCCATCACGGCTCGGACATTGAGCGCCCGCAAGCTCCTCGTCCAAGGCGAAATGGACGAAACAGCCTGCTACCAGCTTCTAAAGCTCTGGCTCAAGCGCAAAGCCGAACTCCATCTAATTCCCTGGCTACGGCTCGTCAGTCAAGAAGTCGAGTTGCCCTGCGACAAAATTTCAGTCCGCGCCCAGAAGACCATCTGGGCCAGTTGCTCAGGACGCAAAAACGTCAGCCTCAACCTCAAGCTCCTGTTTTTGCCGCCGCACCTAGTCCGCTATGTCTTCATCCACGAGCTTTGCCACACCATCCACCTAAACCACTCCCGCAATTTTTGGTCATTGGTCGAGGAAAAGGAACCCGATTATCGCCTGCTGGACACCGAGCTAAACAAAGGCTGGGTCTACATCCCCGAATGGCTAGAAAAGGCCGCTGACCTCTAGCTCCAAAAGCCCCCCTCAATTCCTCAACAAAGAAAGGATGCACTATGTGCATCCTTTCTTTGTTCTACCATGTCCTATCAACCTCCCCATCCCCCCATCTCCCCATCTCCCC
>JALOOP010000264.1 GCA_025454315.1 Oculatellaceae cyanobacterium Prado106 | reverse complement strand
GCCAACCAAGCCGCAAGCTGTGTCCAAAACGAAATCTTTGGCCCCGTGGTGGTGGTCAATCGGTTCAGCGACGAAGCCGAAGCCATCAAACTGGCCAATGATATTCCCTATGGTCTTGCTGGCAGTGTCTGGACGCTGAATGTCCAACGAGCCATGCGCGTTTCTGCGGCGTTGGAATGCGGCACCGTCTGGGTCAACGACCATTTGCCGATCGCCAGCGAAATGCCCCACGGCGGTTTCAAGCAAAGCGGCATCGGCAAGGATATGTCCTATTACGCGCTGGAAGAATACACGATCGTCAAGCATGTCCTGTTCGACATCACGGGCGACCAGAAAAAAGCATGGCACTCAGTCGTCTTTGATGCCTAGCGCTGCTTGAGAAAATTGAATCAAAAATAAGCAGAAGAGAGAAGGCAATCGAGGTGCCTTTTCTCTTCTGCTTATTTACATGACCTGTTGCAAATCGAAAAGAACAAAACAGAGGGCTGCGCTGATGATTAGCTGCCATTGATATCTACAATTTTGGCAAAGGTTAAAAATCTCAGGTAGTTTTCAGAATTGCCTCATGGGGGTACCAGGAAGCGATCGTAACTTAGGAAGCATGGTGATAAACGAAACAACCTTCACCCAATAACCGCTCACTAACCGCTCACTGACCGCTACACCTCATGAATTTCTAAAGGAGTCAATTCCATGTCTACACAACACAATGAAGAACTCAACGCTGCCCAACTGGCCAAAATCTCCGGTGGCGACGACAATGGCTATCCCGGTATCCAACCCTACTCCAGCCCATTAAACGACACAGACCTGTCCAAGATTTCAGGCGGAGACGACAACGGCTATCCCGGCATTGAGCCTTACTCTGGAACCCTGGATCACACAGATTTATCCAAGGTTCATGGCGGAGAAGATGGTGGCTATCGTCGGATGAATCCCTCGAACGTTGACCCTAAGGAAGGACTCCTGAGCGATATCTTGCGCGACACGGATCTCGCTGCGATCGTCGGTGGAGAAGACGGCGGTTACCGTCGTGAAAATCCAGGTGTTGGCCCGACAGAAGGTCTGATTCATTAGATCTCGATGAGTCAATCAAATCCCAGTTGTTGAACGGTTTCGCTACCTCGTCCAACAACTGGGATTTTTTTAATTGCAGATACTAAATTATTTTTATTGGCCACAAAAACGAATATGGCTCCTTTTTGATTGAGCATTTTGGGAAACTCAACAGCCATACAGTTCTTGTGTGCTTCTACCCGTAATCCGAGGCATCCAGCGACCGCCAAAGTTATTAAACCAGTTTCCCCAGGCATTGGCTGCATTGGTATAGGTGCTGTTGTTGGGAGATTGGGAGAAGACATTGAAGTTGCAGGTTGCAGAGGGAGGCTGATAGCCTGCAGAAGTCGCAGATTGGGCTTCGATTAGGGCTTGCGTTTGCTCCGGGCAGGAGGTGACGATGGCATCAGCGAGCATGTAGCCGAAGAATTGATAGGCAGCCTCTCGATCGTTGGGGCTAAATTGATTTGCTGCGATTAAATTTTCGATGTAGACCGCCCATTCCAAAGAAATTTGCTGTGGGCTTTTGCCGCCGTTGAGTTGAGAACAGATTGCGACGAGTTGTTCATTGTAATCCTGGGCAGATACCTTCTGGGGCAGAATTGGCAAAAAAGTAATGGCGGAAACAATTCCCAAAGTTGTTCCCAGTGCCGTCAAAGTCTGTGTTAATCCCATGATGCTTTTTCCTTAAACCCATACTCAGAGTTTATACTGAATTTCATTGCTTAGGATGTGAAATTTTTTATACACTAAACAGATAAATTTTGAATAAATGAGTGAGGTAAATAAATGGGGAGATCGCATCGTTCAATTCTCCTGATCTCACAAGCATTTGCCACAATTTGCATCACCCGTTCTCCTGTCCAAGCAGAGAAGAAACTGGAGAAAGAAACAGGGAAATTAAACTCTTTAGATTCAGGTTCAATATTGATTTGAATGCGATCGAGATCCTCCCCCTCCACACCCAAGGATTTCAGAGCCATAACGCCTTTGAACTCTAGACTCCAATGCTCTTCCTGCCAGTCAACAAAATGAACGCATACCGCTGTAGCAATAGACTGAATTTCTACGACTTGTCCATCTGCAATTACTAGGTCATCCAGTGTCAACATACAAGGCTTTGACTCAACTCTGAGGAAAAATTTTAACCCATTCTATAGAGCAGATTTAACGCGGCAGTTGATGCAGTTGGATCAGATTCTTACCCGTCCGATTTATGTCCGTTTTTCTCATTGCTTTCGTACTATTTTCGTACTATTCTAATTTCATCCTATTAACCGCTGAAATCTGAACCCTCGATATACTGAAAGCATCGAGTAGGAAAACGCTCATGACTCAAGAACTCCTCAACGACGAAGGTACTTTCGACGAAAATAAACTCAAAGAGGATAATCTCGACGAAGAGGATTTCGACGAAGGGGATTTCGATGAAGATAATCTCGACGAAGAGGATTTCGATGAAGGGGATTTCGATGAAGATACTTTCAGCGATGAAGATATCGTGTCTGAACTGGATATCAGCCACCTGGTCATCGAGGACGATACCCCTGTGGACAATTTCCAATCCGAACTGCAACAACGCCTACTCGTCGAACCCCTCTACAGTTCCCAAGCCCTACCCTCTCCCTTCCTAGCCGCAGCCAACGTCGGCCTCTTCTACAAGCTCAAAGGTGATCCCGTCGTCCCCGATGCCATGCTCAGTTTAGGCGTTCAGCGCGCCGAAGACTTCTCCGAAAAACGCAATCGCACCTACCTCGTCTGGGAATTTGGCAAACTCCCAGAAGTTTGCATCGAAATCGTCTCCAACACCGAGGGCGATGAACTAGCGCTGAGCCAAAAATCCCGCAAAAGAGGGAAGACGATCGCCAAAAAAGACCTCTATTCCCAAATTGGCATCCGCTACTACGTCGTCTTTAACCCCCTCCAACAAATCCAAGGCTCCAACGAAATGAACGGGGCACTCCTGCGCGTCTGGTCGATTTCCCCCGAAGGCTATCCAGAACTAACCCCTCCTCAAGGGATCAGCAGCGTGAGTGAATCGGTATGGTTGAATGCGGTGGGTCTGGGATTAACACTGTGGGAGGGCAAATTTGAGGAGGATGTGTCGCGCTTGTGGTTGCGGTGGTGCGATCGCTCAGGCCAGGTTATTCTCACAGGCGCAGAAAGAGCAGATCTTGCAGAGGCAAGAGCAGAGAGCGCGGAAGCTAAAGCACGGCGATTAGCGGAGCGATTACGGGCATTAGGAATCAACCCAGAGGAAGTTTGAGGAAATAGAAGTTGAAGAGAATAATGAATGAGTCTATATCCTGATTCAAAGCGTTTCAGGGTGAGAGGAGCAAAGAAGTGTTTAGACTTACTTAGATTTACTTTGTCGAGACTCACTTTGTTGAGGCTTACTTTGGCACAACTATCCTTCTCCAAACCATAATGGGATAAGCAATGAGTCTATTTTTGCGACTGCAAAGAAGCGTTCTCAAAGTAGTTCTGCTAAGGAATCATCCTTTAAAATAGACAAACTCTAACCCCTACCGATCGCCCCTTGCCCATGCTGCCCCGCGAAGATCTCCTCAAAGGTATCGAAGATAAAGAAATGGCCGCCCATGTCATCGATCAGGCTGAACAGGCCATCAAAACTTGGGATGTCGTCTGTACCGATTTTCTATCGCCGCCGGAACTGGCGCAGGTGCAGCAAATGTTCCAGCGGTTGACGGATGTGACCCTGCTCCCCTGGGGCGGCTATCCCCAGGCAGAAAGGCAGAGAGTGGCGATCGCTCGTTCTGAAATCCCCTTAGACCATTCACAGGTGGCGATCGCAGCCCTCGATCTCTCTGGTAATTTTCTGTTTGACCTCGCTTCTCACCGCGATTTTCTGGGCGCGCTGCTGGGCACGGGCCTTGTCCGCGAAAAAGTCGGCGACATTATTGTGCTGGGAGAACGGGGGGCACAGGCGATCGTGGTGCCAGAACTGGTGGACTTTCTAGAGATGAGCTTGAAGCAGGTGCGATCGGTGCCCGTCAAGACCCAACGCATTGACCTCAGCGAACTCAAGATCCGAGAACCCAAGAAAAAGGAACTGACCACCGTCGAGGCTTCCATGCGGTTGGATGCGATCGCTTCTGCCGGGTTTGGCATGTCGCGCAGCAAAATGGTAGACCTGATCAACAGCGGCGATGTCCGAGTCAACTGGAAAGACATTACCCAGGCCAGCCATCCCCTTAAACCAGGCGATTTAGTCGCAATTCGAGGAAAAGGTCGGCTAGAGGTGGGCGAAGTCATGGTCACTAAAAAAGATCGCTATCGGGTGCAGTTGACTCGGTTTGTTTAGGGGGAAAGGGGTATCAATGGCTTGAACAATGGAAGATTAAGGAGGAATCCAAAGAGGCTATCGATGACTCAAATCTCGGTAACCAAATCAGAGAGAAACCGAAGAATCCCCTTTTCCCTTTCCCCCTTCGCCTTTCCCCTGCCTATTTCAAAAGCCCATTCCAAGCATCCACAATGGTTTTGAGCGATCGCGGCAACCGCTCCTCTGCCAAATCAATATATTCAACCGTGCTACCCATCCCCTGAAGCGTCAGGGTAGGGTAGTCAGCCAGGGCTTCACTGGTGATATATCTCAGTCCATTCAGGTTGGGGATGCGCTGGGTTTGGAGTACCTGTTGGAATTGTTGCACCTGTTCCGGGGTGAGTTGCTTTTGCAACTGAGGTTCACCTTGAGCGTTGCCAAGACGGGTACTCCACTGGTAGAGGCCACCGTCCGATCGCAATTCACGATACGTCACAATCCCGGCAAGCCCACCGGATTCAATGCTGCGGAACACAATGTTATTCCCTGGCATCTCATCCGCCCAACCGGGAGAAGGAATGAAAGAAGGAACAACTTGGCCACCGCTAGCCGTTGGATTTTGAACAATCCGGGAGGCATCCTGGCTAATGTTATAGACCCAGCTTTGGGACGGAGTTGTTGACGAATTTGTTGAGGAAGTTGTGGACGCGATTACGCGCCATCCGGCGATCGCAATTCTCGTACAAAACCGTCCCGGCGCATAGATGCCCATGCAGCCATCAAAGGTATCCGGCTGAATTTCACTGATTTGCAGTTGTGAGACGGGCAGGTTGGCATCTTTGGCGATCGTTTGTAAGAGGCGATCGCGCACCCCTGCAGGCAGTCCCGCTTCCACCGGAGATTCTTCCAAGCGCATCACCCTCGCTTCTAAGTCGGTGCGATAGATCCAATTTTGTTGCCCATTGGTCAGTTCAATGCGCCAACCTTCAACCAGCGCCATGGTGCAAAATTCACCCGCAGTCGCCAATCCCAAGCAGCCATTTGGCCAGGTTTCGCGGCTAAAGGCAATAACGCGCAAGTCGCGACGGGGCAGGTTGGTCTGTTGAGCCAGATCGCGCCGCACCCGTTGCCGGACTTCGCGCGGCAGACGAGTTTGACGTTGCGATTGTTCGATCGCTGGGGCTGATGCGCCAGCAGGGCTAGGCTGCTGCGCCAGGGCGAAGGGCTGAAAGGCAGCGGCATTGAGCAAAACGGCACCTAGAAGGGCAAGCGTCCCTGGGGTTCGGGCAGGGCGGCGAGAGCCGTTGTGGGGGGGCAAAGTGTGGCGAAACATAGCTACAATCCTGAAGTGAAAAATCTGAAAATTCATCGTTGAGTCGGCTCCCGAGAGAGAAGTTTGGGTTGGAAGCTGTGCCCAACCCAAAACTTAGGTGTGGAGCGCGAACTTCTATACCTTAGCTAGCTCCACATCAGTTCTGAGGCTCGTTACAGAATTGGTTACAACAATTTTGGGAATGGGGGGCGATCGCCAGTCTCTCGGTTCAAACTCGGTTCACTTAGATCTTGCACCAGTTGCAAGAATCCGCCGTTGATGGTGCCACTGATGGTGAATCTCAATCACTTGGATCGGCTTCGCTTGCAGCCCGCCCGTAGATGAATCACGGGCTATTAGACAAAGGCCATTCAAATGGACTACAGAGGCTGGAAAGCTATCTGGAAAAGTCTTTCAACCCATTTTAATGGGTTTTGCCGATTAGCCCGCAATTCATTCGCGGGCGGGCATAGAGCGTAGCCATTTCAGGTTTTTGAGCGCTGAACCCGGCGGCTACAAGACTTTTGGAATTCGCCAACAGAATTATTTATTCGCGGGCGAGTCTGGCAATGACGCATGAGACAAGTGCAAGATCTCAGTTCACCCGTTTCTACCATCCCATCTCCAAACCATTCCAGAATCGCCTCTTTTGCCTTTACTCTAGCGTTGTGCCATACTGCTCAAACGCTATCTCTTGAACTCATTTAAAACTTTACTCAACGCGCAAATCCTCCATCAAATTCTATGTACACCCTGCATATCGCCAACAAACTCTACTCCTCCTGGTCATTACGTCCATGGGTCTTGATGACCGAACTGGCCAGTCCCTTCACAGAGGTGATGCATCCCCTTGCTGAAGGGTCAAACTGGTCAGACTTTCGCAACTTCTCGCCCTCGGGGAAGGTGCCCTGTCTTCATGCCCAGAACCAGGTGATTTGGGATTCATTGGCGATCGCCGAATATCTTGCCGAACAGCACCCCGAAGTTTGGCCCCAGGATACGGCAGCGAGGGCTTGGGCACGCTGTGCTGCGGCTGAAATGCACGCTGGGTTTGGCACCTTGCGCCATGACTGTTCCATGCACTGTGGTCTACGAGTTCAACTGCACCAGATTTCGGCAGCATTGCAGCAGGACATCGATCGGGTGATTGAACTTTGGACGGAGGGGATCGAACGCTTTGGGGGTTCTTTTTTGGCAGGCGATCGCTTCACCGCCGTCGATGCCTTCTTTGCCCCGGTGGCCTTCCGATTCCAAACCTACCAAATCCCGCTCCCCGAGGTTGCGAATCGATATACCCAACAGTTGCTCACCCTGGAATCGATGCAAAGCTGGGTCACCGATGCCCTCAAGGAACCCTGGAGAGAACCAGGGCATGAGCAGGATGTGCGTTCTATGGGCGTTGTGGTGGAAGATTTGCTTTCGGCTGAGGTGGACGGGCGAGATCGGTAGAAAATCTCACGCTAAATGATCTGACGCACCTCCACCGAAAGGCTGGGGAAAGTCAGTGGGGTAATCACACCGGAAGTTAGCGTGACTTTTGATTGATACTTCCCATCGACTGGATTACGAAAAACAATTAATTGCTGATCGCGCAGGTTGATTACCCAATATTCAATCAAATTGGCCTCTGCATAGATTTTGCTTTTGATCTCCAAATCTTTGAGCAAACTCGACTGGGCATATTCAATGACCCAAAAAATATTTTCAGGGTAAGGATGATGGGTCAGATATTCCTGATCGAGCGGTTGCACGATCGCAATATCTGGCTCTGGCTCTGAGGCATTGGGAAGGGTAATCGGTTTGGTTTCCCGGACATAGGCAAGATTGACCGATTCTAGCAAGCGTCTTAGATGACGGGCGGCGCGATCGCTATAGTAGGCATGAGGTGTCCCTTCGGGCGACATCAGAACCAGTTCTCCTTTCAATAATTCAACCGCTTGGTCTTCAAAAATTCCGGCTTCTATAGCTTGGTGATAGCGATCGAGTGTCCATTGATACGCTGAGATGGTCATTCCGCCTTACCCCCGTCATCTGTACGTTGTCTTTGATGAGTGCCGCTTTTATTCCTTTTATTTTACAGCTAATACCAGTACTGTCAGACGACCGGGCGAAGCGTTAGCCTATTGAGTCAGGACTCCGTATTTCGGTGACCAAAACTCCCCTCTCGACTGAAAAAAAGCGACCTCTTTACATTTCCCGGCGCGATGGGCTGGGATGGAGCAGCGCAACATGACTTTGGGTTGGCCATCCTTGACATAGGGATGTTGCTCCAGGTAAGCCTGACAGACAGGGCAGAGACTTTCAGTGATTTGGGGAATGGAGGCCGTTTTAGCTGGAGCGCTGGGGGTTGTGTTTACAGAGGCGTTCGGAGAAGGTTCTATGACCCGACGCTTTGTACTGTTCCCAGCAGTCATCCGTTTAGCGCTGACCTTCTCGGCGGTTGCTTTCCCGGTTGCTTTCCCGGTTGCTTTCCCTGATGATTTTCCGGTCGCTTTCCCAGTCTGGGTTCGCGGCGATGCCTGGGTTGGAGTTGGCGTTGAGGTGGGCGTGTTTGTTGCGATCGCCAATCCCCCAGCAGGACGATGCGGGGACAATGATGAGAGAACGGAATTGAGCGATCGCACCGCTTTCTCTAGGGCGGGTTGAAAATAGGACTGGTTCCAGCCAATCAGATAAGCTTCCCAGCTTTTTTGACCTTGGGCGATCGCATCCAAATCCGCTTCCATTTGAGCGGTAAACTCGGGTGTAATCAGATCGGGTAACAGCTTACTCAGTGCCGTATCCAAATCCATTCCCAGTTCTGTAGGCTGAAGTTTCCCTTTGACCAGTTCAGCGTAGCCCCGATCTTTGAGCGTCTTGATGGTAGGCGCATAGGTGGAAGGTCGTCCCACCCCCTTTCGTTCCATCACTTGAACCAGTTTCGGTTCGGTGTAGCGGGGTGGCGGCTGGGTTTGTTTCGCATCGGCTCCAGCCTGCTTTAAATCTAACGATTGACCTTGCTGCAAATCTGGCAATAATGAATCTGCACTCAGGTTATTCCAATATTTGGCATACCCCAGAAATTCCACCACCTGTCCTCTTGCTTCCCAATAAATGGCTGCCGATTGGGTGACGACTCGGGTTTTGCGGAGACGAGCCGGGGCGCATTGGGTGGCGATCGTCCGGTGCCAAATCAGGGAATAGAGCGCAGATTCATCCACGCCCAGACTCAGTTGGTCGGGATGACGGTTAATATCGGTCGGACGAATTGCTTCATGGGCTTCTTGAGCATTCTTTGCTGAACGATGGCGTGTGCTTCTTTGGGGCACATTGTCTGGATCATGCTGTTCTAGATATTGTCGAGTCGCCTGACAAAAACTATCCGACAGCATCACCGAGTCCGTTCGCATATAGGTGATCAGACCCGCTTCGTAGAGCGTTTGGGCAACCTTCATCGTTTTGTCCGGGCTGAACTTGAGTTTGGCTCCTGCGGCTTGCTGTAGGGTAGAGGTGGTCAGCGGTGGGGGCGGGGATTGGTGCGTGACTTTGCCTTCTACCGACAGGACATGGTGGGGGTGACTACGGGCGATCGCCACCAACCGATCGGCTTCTGCCTGTGCCGTGACGCGATCGGACTCTACGCTGGCTTTGGGTTCTCCAGTATCATCGACCGATTCCGCAGAAGCAGCGGTCGCATTGGCAGCAGGGACTTTTCGTGGCTTAGGCTGGGCACGATAAAAGGCTTTGAAGGTGCCGTAGTCTGACCAGACACTCCAGTAGTTTTGCGGCACGAACTCCCGAATTTCGGTTTCTCGCTGACACAGAATATGGAGGGCAGCACTTTGGACTCGTCCCATGGATTTTGCGCCGTTGTTGAGCTTCCAGACCAGATGCCGGCTGCCCCGGTAGCCTACGAGTTTATCCAGGCAGTCTCGGGCGCGTCCGGCAGCGACCAGGTTGGCATCGAGGGTGCGGGGATGGGCGATCGCCTGCTGGACGGCCTGCGGGGTGATTTCGGTGTAGGTGACACGACGAGCGTTTCTCAGCTTAAGTTCTTGCTGAAGATGCCAGCCGATGGTTTCGCCCTCGCGATCGGGGTCTGTGGCAATGAAGACCGTATCGGCGCGCTTGACGGCCTGTCGTAGTTCGGTCAGCACCTTCTTACTGCGCTCATCGCGCGGCACATAGCGGCACTCAATGGAGTCAGCCCCCAGGTCAAACCCCAGAGCATCAATGCCATCATTGGCCAACTCCCGGATATGCCCCATGCTGGCCTTCACATCCCAGTCCTGACCCAGGATTTGCTTAAGTTTTCTGAGCTTGCCGGGAGACTCAATCAGTAAAAGTTTGGACATAATTCGCCA
>JALOOP010000263.1 GCA_025454315.1 Oculatellaceae cyanobacterium Prado106 | reverse complement strand
CTTTGAGAGTTGGCAATCCTTGATTGACTTTATGCTCTATGGCTCCCCATCCCCTCAGACCGCAAACTCCTCTTAGCTTTTTTGAATTTGGAATTGCTGGTGGTTCAGGATGAGGGACTGGCTCAACAGGTTCTAGAACTCCATCAAATTCTAGAACAATCCCCCCATCCGCTAGAACAACAGTCGCAATGCGTCGAAATCCTCTCCTCGATTTTGCAGCACCATGCAAACCTCACCGTCCGGACTCAGACAGAACCTCTGGAACATCAAGCCGTCCGTCTGATCAAAGCCTATCTGAATGAGAACTTCAGCAACCCGATTTCCTTAGAACAACTGGTCGAACTTACCCAGCTTAATCGATCGTATTTGATTCGAGTCTTTCGTCAAACGGTGGGAATGCCACCCTACACTTACTTGAATCAGATTCGCGTAGAAAAGGCAAAGCAGTTGCTACAGCAGGGCATGGAGATTGCAGCAGTAGCGATCGCAGTCGGCCTCTCCGATCAAAGCCATCTCACTCGTCACTTTAAACAAATTGTCGGCATCACCCCCGGTCAATACCGCAAAACCATTGCATTACACCCTCTTCAAGTGCCAAAGTAATTGCCAAAGTAATTGCCAGAGTATTGCCAGAGTCATTGCCAGAGTCATTGGTAAAGTAATCCTGCTAAAAGTCAATATCGTTCAAGACAAACGGGTGGAGCGTAGTGGACACTGCCGAATGTTGTTGATCGAAGGAGACGGTGAACATGAGCCAGGAGCCAGAATCACAGTATTCGCAGGACTACTACCTCGCCCAAATCAATGTTGCGTTGATGAAAGCCCCCCTGGATGATCCCATCATGGCGGAGTTTGCAGCCGCATTGGATGAGGTGAATGCGATCGCCGATCAAAGCCCCGGATTCGTCTGGCGACTCAAAACAGAATCGGGCAATGCCACTGATATTCGCGCCTATCCTGACCCTAAAATGCTGGTCAATTTATCCCTGTGGCAAAGCGTCGAACAATTGCGAATCTACGTCTATAAAAGCCTGCATGGCGATTTTTTTGTCCGTCGGCAGCATTGGTTTGAGAAGTATTCTGGAGAACACTTTGGCATGTGGTGGGTTCCGGCAGGGCATTGGCCGACGGTGGAAGAAGGCAGAGCTAAACTAGAATACCTTGAACTCAAGGGCAACTCGCCGGACTGTTTCACCTTTGCAAAACCCTATGAAAGTCCCTCAATTTCAACCTAAACAGATTCCTTCCCAATAGATTCGCCCCCAACAGAATCGTCTTGTTGAAGTTATCCATTTCTTGGGTTCAGTTGCATGGGCGGCAGAATATCGCCATCCACGTAAAACCATTGATTGCGCTCTTTGACAAATCGCGATCGCTCATGCAACTGATTCACCACGCCAATCTGTAAACCTTCCATGTGAGCCGGTTGGTACAGGGCAACAAACTCGACGATGCCCCGTTTGTCCTGGGTTCGGCCTTTCTGAGTTCTGACAACGGTGAGTCCTACCCAGCGCATGTTTTGGATACTTTGCTGGAGGGCTTGGCGATCGCTCCCCTGCCGCGACTGGGGATGAAGTGTGGCCAGCAAATAGTCCAGATAACCTTTACTGTAGGCGGTGTAGCGCGATCGCATCAAAGCCTCTGCCGTAGGTGCCAAGGCTTGCCCAGCGAGATACGGTTCACAGCATTTTGAATAGGACGTAGAACTGCCACAGGGGCAAGTAGAAAGGGAAATCATTCGGATCTAAGTTGGATTGAGGAACTCACTTAAGCGCTGCTGGTCGATCGCCGCAAGCATGGGTGGCGGTGGACTTTGCGTGTAGTCAATGGACAAATCATAGCCTGCTTCATCGTAAATTTCAGTGAGCGCTTGTTGCAGATCCAGAGAAGTGTCGAGGTCTGGCGATCGTAACGGAATCGGCAAGATCGGCAACCGTTCCCACAGCGAAATCGCCCAAATATCAACCGTGGAAGCCTCAGCCCGAGTCAAACTCACCCGATAGGCATCCTGTAGCCGAGGATGGTCAAAAGGCCGTGTTCCCCGACGCAATAAATCAATCTCCACCAAATGAACCTGAGCTTGACGGAGGCGTTGCTGCTTTTGGCGATAGCTCGACAACCCAGGCTCTCGCTTGTTGACCGGAGAGAGAATCTCAATGAAAGTCACCAAAACCGAGTTCGCCGTATCTCGAATTTCAATCACAGGAATCCGGATCTCAACTGGATTCAGGAGCGGTACCGTCAATGTTGCGGGAGTCGTCACCATCACACTCTCTCCCAGCCTGGTCGAGCGCTCGCGTTGAGCCTGCATGATCTCAACATCTGGGTAAAGAATCCCAACTTCTGCTTCTGGAGCGGGATCTTCAACCAGATAGATTTCTAAACGAGCCGTATAACGAGGACGCAACTTGGGCACCAGCAACTGCCGAATTTTGCTAGCCAGTGCATTGTGAACATCTACCCAAAGATATCCTTCAAGATAGGGATCCATTCCCGGAAACGGCGAAGGCATAGCATCAATTCCTCCCGGACAGAAGATTTGTCCATTATACCGATCGTGGTTCGCCAAGAGACATGGGCGAAGGGGGCAAGGGACAAGGCGAAAGGGATTCCATGGAATGAACCTTGGAAATAAATCCTGATTAGGCGTTCAAGCACATTCCCCCTGGCTTTCTCCCCGATCAACTCCATAAAACAGTTCAAGATACCCCCTTTCCCCTTTCCCCTTTCCCCTTTTCATTCCACGTTAAGATAAACAACGTTACCCATCGAACCCCCTACAGGTTATGACTGCGAATTCTCCTTCTTTGGCGGCACGGTTCCGCAATTTGGTCGTGGTGTTGGTGGCGATCGCCCTCACCGTTGCCCTCTTCTTTGGCCTCCGTCTGGGCACCAACTCCAGTTCCCTAGAAGCCATGGCCGCCAGCGCAACCCCGCTAGAAGTGGCTCTCCAGAGTGGCAAACCGACGCTGATGGAGTTTTATGCCAACTGGTGTAGTGCCTGTCAGGCGATGGCCAAGGATATGCATGGTCTGAAGCAAGAGTATGGCGATCGCGTCAACTTTGTCATGCTCAATGTCGATAACACCAAATGGCTCCCCGAAATGCTCAACTATCGGGTGGATGGCATTCCCCACTTTGTGTTTCTAGGGAAAGACGGACAGGCGATCGCCAGCACCATCGGCGAACAACCCCGCTCGATCATGGCCAGCAACCTGGATGCTCTTAGTCAAGAAATGCCCCTGCCCTACGTGCAGAACCGAGGCCGAGTCTCAGAAGTCGAAACTGCCGTTACCACCAAGTCCAGCCAGGATGACCCACGCAGTCACGGCGCACAGGTAAAAACCGGATCGTAATCCGCCAATCCACAAAAAACAACACAAAACTATTCAGCAATAAACCTTATCGGAAATAAGATTTTAGGAGTTGGAAATAGTGTTTTTGCGCGGCGAAGCCGCGCAAAAACACTATTTCCGATAAAGTCGAATGAACATTCAGTAATAAACATTAGGGTGAATGGCTCCAAGTCACTCATCGATTTATCCTGAAATGAGGCCATGATACGCTGCTGACATGCTAAAAAAAACTGCTCTAGGGTTGCCATCGCTCGACCGCCAAATTTGGATTCTCATGCTGGGTCGCCTGCTGTCGCAGATGGGCACGGGCTTTGTCCTCTTTGCCGCCCCCGTGTTCTTTGTTAATCAAGTGGGCTTGTCTCCTGCCGCTGTGGGCTTGGGGTTGGGCTGTGAGTCGATTACGGGCGTTTTTGGGCGTATCTTTGGCGGCTCCATGTCCGATTCACCCCGTTGGGGACGACGCAAGACCTTGATGATGGCGGTGTTGGTGTCGGCGATCGCAGACCTAGTCTTTGCCGTCAGCAACAACTTCTTCACCTTCCTCTTAGGCAATTTGCTAATGGGTGTTGGCGTCGGTTTATACTGGCCTTCCTCAGAGACGATCGTGGCCGATTTAGCGCCCCAAGAGCATCGCCACGAAGCCTTTGCCCTCAACCGTCTTGCCGATAGCGTGGGCTTAAGTTTGGGCGTGGTGCTAAGCGGTGCCTGGATTGCCGCGACGGGTTCATTTCGAGCGCTGTTCATTGTGGATGCGGTTTCATTTTTGCTGTTTTGGGCGGTGGCCTACCGCGCCATCACTGAATCCCGTCCCAAGGCAATGGCCAATCCTTCTCTTGCATCGAGTCGAGCCCCCGCTCCCTGGCAGGGCTGGTCTGAGGCTTGGCGCGATCGCCCCCTCCGCATTTTCGTTGCGGCCAATATTCTCTTCACCACCTACATTGCCTTCATCAGCAGCACCCTGCCCATATACTTCACCAACTTCGTCAGCCAGTCCGCCTCCGCCAACTTCACCCCCAAGCAAATCAGCGCTCTCTTCGCCGCCTATGTTGCCCTAGCCGCCCTCACCCAACTGCCGATCGCCCGCTTCCTCAAACGCTTTGCCAATCCCCAGGCGCTAATGATCTCCGCTGGCTGCTGGGCCGTCGGATTTTGTCTCATTTGGGTGACGGGAACGGTTGCCACGGGACAACTGGCCTGGGCAGCGGCTGGTATTGCGGTACTGGCGATCGCCACGGTGTCCTACACTCCTGCGGCCTCTTCCCTGGTCGTGGGACTGGCACCCGAAGCCCTGCGTGGGGTTTACCTTTCGGTCAATTCGCTCTGTTGGGCGGGAGGATATTTCTTCGGGCCGGTGCTGGGCGGGTGGGCGATGAATCATGACCGGGCGATCGCGAATGGGTTTTGGTTGGCGATCGCTGCTAGTCTCCTCGGGGTTCTCGCCATTTTGCAGATTCTGACCAAAGCCTTGACAGAACCAGTACAATTGTAAATACTCTTTCCTTTGCTATAAATCCCATGCTTACAACGGTCGAAGGCATTTATCAAAATGGACAGATTCAACTGAGCGAATTCCCCCAGCATGTGGGCGATAAAACTCAGGTTCTCATCACCTTCTTGGACGGTGGTCAAATTGAACCGGCCAAACTAAACCAACTCATTGAGCAATTACAGGTTATTGCTGGGGTTCAGCAAGGCTTTAATGAGCTAAACGCTGGACAAACTCGCCCTGTCGTCGCCTTCGCCCGAGAAATGCAGCAGAAGTATGACATTTCAGGTTGAACTAACCCCGATCGCTGAAGCTCAAATTGAGCAAGCCTATCTTTGGTATCGGGAACAGACCCCTGGCTTTGCCGACAACTGGTTTCGGGGTCTGATGAACAAAATTGCAACACTCCAAGAGAAGCCGCGCCGCTGCCCTTTAGCGATCGAACATGAAATCTTTCCAGAAGAAGTCCGTCAACTGCTCTACGGCAAATCCAAGAACATCTACCGAGTCCTTTTCACCACTCGGGAAACGACCGTTTCCATCCCCTATGTTCGTCATACGGCTCAATCTCCGCTGACGGAAGATGACTTAGAATCGTACCTCTAATCCTTCTCATCCATCACTCATCACTCATCTGCCCAGGTGGCAACGGGTCGAAGCAAATCAGGAATAATAAATTCAGGATCGGGTGCAAACTCTAGCTGGGTTTCAGACAAACCCAAATAGCCCGATTCAGCGTAGGACATGAGCATACGCTGCAAGGCTAACCAGACTTCGGGTTCATATTCCCAGTCGCGATCGTAGGGAGCATGGCCAGCGATCGCCCGCAGCGACCAAAAGTAGGTATTCCGCACCACAGAACCTGTTTTCTTGTACTGGGGCAGATCCTCGTGGTTGAGAAAAAGAATGTCATCTTCAATCCGGGCACGCATGAGAGGCACAAAGGAGATAATACACTTGTATTTTATCCTGATTCTGTAATAGTCGGTTTGGCCAAATATTGCGTTATGGAATTCAGGGAGCAGCTTGTCTTGAATTTAGAAAACCAATTGGGATTGAATCGTTGCGCTGTCGCATCTCAGGTGGATCTTACCAGAGGCAGCATCTGGAGGAGATGCTGTTAAGACAGTTGTGACTCAGCGTTAGGACATCTTGATCAGGGAATTCGCACTGATCGCCATCCTGGGGTTTAAGTACCAAACGTATTTTTTCTAATATTTAGAGAGATTGGGCACAGTAAAATCTGCCCTAGGATAGATGACAATATTGCCTCGTTGACAAGAGAGAATGCGACAAATAAGCGGCAAATAAATAGTTAGAAACTACCAGAAATAGAAGTTTGCAAGCTAGTGTTAATGGGGTTTTGGTAAAGGCAAGTCCGTCTGCATCGTCGTTTACTGTACAGTATATTACCAAGTCATCCTGCCAAATCAGGTATCAATTAAGGTGCCGATTGTATCCATAAGGATATCAACAGAATGATGATAGGTGACGGCTATCGGTGTCGGCTTGAAGATCAAGCTGAGATGTTTAGAGTTTCTTTGTCTGTTGCCAGTATCATCACACTTGTGGAATAAACCTATGAAAAAGCGCAAAGGGCTTGCTCTGTTTGCCTCTGATTTTGCTAAGTTTGGGATTCTTTATGCGATCGCCAATGCCCGAAACCAAACGCCCACACCGCTAGATCCAGTCGAGAACTGGCAATTTTGGACGGGAGAATCAGCCCTGATTGAATTTTTAATCAAAGCCTATCCGTCCAAAGCACGGCAAAATTCATACATGCAATCGCTTTGGGAAAAAAATCACGCAGATGGCATCGAAGCCCACTACGATGTCTCCAACGAATTCTATGATTTATTTTTAGATTCCAAATACAAGTTTTATACCTGTGCAGAACACCTCAGCGATACCGAAACCTTAGAAGAAGCCCAAGAGAACAAAGCCAACCAACTCCGTTCGCTCATGCGACTCAACGGCAACGAAAAAATTCTCGATCTTGGATGCGGCTGGGGCGCAATGCTGAAGTTCCTTAAAGATTCAGGCCACACAGGAGAATTACACGGGTTCACCCTCTCCAAAGAACAGCTTGCTTACAATCAGCAAACTCTAGGGTTCAGTGTTTCACTCGCAAATTTTGTCACCGATCCATTCAAAGATGCCCCCTACGATCGCATCTTCTCGATCGGCTCCTTTGAGCATGTCAGACCCCATGAGTTAAAATCGGTCTACCAGAAGGTCTATGATGCCTTGGCACCTGGTGGATTTGCGGTACACCAGTTCTTTTCCTATGAACGTGAACCCTATCCCGCTTCAGTCCTCTTCGGACAAATGTTCTTTCCTGGTTCTCTCCTGTCTACTCACGAGTACCACCTTGAGGTTGCCCAAAGTGTTGGCTTCAAGATTACCCACGACTCCATCCACGACTACCGACCCACCCTAAGAGCCTGGTACGATCGCCTCGTAGCCAATCAAGAAAAAGCTCTCCAGATCGTTGATGTGGAAACCTACAATCGCTACATGGCCTTCTTCCCAACCTCTTGGACATTCTTCAACAACAAAGAGTCCAATCTCCACCGCATCGTCATGGAAAAAAGCTAGCGGCGAATCGACTCAAAGGAAAATTACCCCAATTAAGCCCCATCGAGAAAGGAATTGAGTCACGTCAGGTTCTTGTGCCTTGTACGACTCAACTCCTTTTTCAATGACAAACTTTTTCTGAGGCACAATTGCCCTCACCAATCATCTTTGTGATCCGCTCTAGTTCACTAATTCGGTGTTGACTTCGTTGACCTGTCGTCGCTTCAGTTCCACCGACTCCGATCGCGGCAGGAGATCAAAGACTTTGCGAAACTCGTCATCAATCTGTTCAAAGGGCACTGAACCCTTGGCATCCAGAATGACCTTGCCCTTAGCATCCAGGATCAGGGTCTGCGGCACATAGCCCTTGTAGTAGTACCCCGGTTCACTCGGGTCATAGCTAGCTTTCCGAGGAATCGTATCCGCGCTAATGGGGATAAAATTGGCTGCTCGTCCATAGGATGCATCTAACTGCGAAATCACCGAGACATACTTCTTGCAATCACTGCTGTCATCCACATAGAAGGTCAATAGGATCGGACGATCTTGCCGCAGCGCTTCGGCCAGCGTGACGCGGGGCGGCACTAGGGAACCGTTGCCTGCATACAGCGGGAAAATATTGCCGTCGAAGCGATCGTCCGTCAACCCAGCAAAGGCCGGAGTTGCATTCAACAGCAGGCAACTCAACCCCAGAACCAGGCTCAGTAAGGCTCTGACCCAAAATCTTTGACCCAGCGTCTGCAAATTTGTCTGCAAATTCTTCTTCAAACTCGTCTTCAAAAAAGTCATGGTCTTTCCAGCGTTCTTACAATAAGGACTCGCACTTGCATTTCCGTCTCGTATTTTAGCGAATGGAGGCTCCCCTTTTTTGACCAACCCTCCTTTCTGCCGGAACACTGGATGAGTGGGACTAGCGATCGCATGACTCGCAAATTGGGTTCAAGGTTGCTAGCATGAGATGAGAGCAGTTGCATAGATGTGTCCCTATGTCGATCGCGATCACAGATGCCCTTTCAACATTGGCCGAAGCAGAACGGCTATTCAATCTGTCGCGGATAGAAGACGAAGCCTTTTTTATGGAATGGCAGCCCCCATTACCGGAACTCTCTAGCCTAGAGCAGCGAAATCTAGATGAGTTGCGACACCGATACATTTATCAACGCACGGAGAGCCAACTGTTAGAAGGCACTGTCATTCTCTTGCTGGCTTCACCGCTCCTTGCGATTGCAGGCTTCTACGATCCTCCTTTCCCAGTTAAAGCAGAAGCCGCTGTATAGTTGACGTTGGCGGATCAAGAAGAAGTTCTGCAAGGTCGGATCGATGTGCTGGTGCTGGTGAACCAACTCTGGGTTGTTGTGCTGGAATCCAAGAAAACCGCGTTATCGGTTTGGACGGCTTTGCCCCAAACCTTGGCCTACCTGATGGCTAATCCTCAGCCTGACAAGCCTAGCTTTGGTCTGGTTACTAATGGGGACGAAATTCTATTTGTGAAACTCATCCAACAGCCCCAACGCAACTACGCGCTCTCTCGGGTGTTTGCCCCACTGACATCCAAACGGGAACTCTACAGCGTTTTGCAAATCCTGAAGCAAATTAGTCAAGGGATTGGAACTAGCCCAATTCATAGATGAAAATCTATGAGCTGCCCTGAGTTTTTCTAGATGGGTCAGGGAGAACTCTGGCAAATAGAACTGTGATGTAGTGATTTATGAAGTCTGAATCGCATCTGTCGGTTTGCCAATTTTTGAGGGCACGCTAAGGCCGCATTCTACATGGATGAACCGATACCCGGTTTTTACCGCTCTTGCTGGTCAGAGTCATGTCTCCCAGAACACCATGAAGAAACAATGCCTCTATACAACTTTAAGCTTTAATGAGCTAATATTTCAGCCCAGAGGTTCACCGTTTTCCGTTTCCTGACGATTCCTTGATTATGGCTTCCCAAAAAATTGCACCTGCTTCTCTCGTTCTATGGCTCTGTCTCTTGGCGATGGCTGTCCTGCCTAAGCCTGCCTTGGCAGAGGCTCAATTGCCGCAGCAAACCGATGATGAGAAAGCCAGTTCAGTCGGCGATCGCACTCCACCCCCAGACTCCCTTCGCCCGACTGGAAACAGAACACAGAATGGAACGGTGAATGAATCTGAGAACCATTCTAGGAATCCACGGCGATCGCCAGAATCACCCCTCCATTCACATCGCACCCGTATAGCGAACCCAGTATCGATCGCCCACTCTTCAGACAACCCTTCAACGCTTGCGATCGCAACCCCAAATTCAGAATCAACCCCTTCAGTAGAAGCCATCTCTAGCCCAGCCGCTAGACCAACATCCGGAACGCCCTTACGCTCTGTAGCCATAGAATCCACAGAATCTACCTCAACGGAATGGGCAAATTCACCCGTAGTAGAAGATGCGGTTCGTTCCTCTTTAGCAATTCCAGAGACGATTCCCACGATTCCAGCCCCGCCCATCGTCCCCATCCGATCGCTCCTCGCCCAAACCATCGCACCGCCTCGGGACACCATTCCCCAAGAGCCCCTGCCCCAAGAGCCTTTGCCGCCCCTGCCGCCCCCCGACCAACTGC
>JALOOP010000262.1 GCA_025454315.1 Oculatellaceae cyanobacterium Prado106 | reverse complement strand
GCGTCTCGATCAGGAATTGCAGTTGTATTACCGCTATCTGCAACGCTACGGCAGACCAGATGTGATGATTGTGGGCAGTTCGCGATCGCTCCAAGGCGTCGATCCCACCGCTCTCCGAGAATCCCTCGCTGCCCAAGGCTACCCCAACGCCAAGGTCTACAATTTTGGCATCAACGGCGCAACTGCTCAGGTGATGCAACTCCTGTTGACCGAGGTGTTGGCTCCCGAACAACTGCCCAAAATGCTGATCTGGGGCGATGGTTCGCGGGCGTTCAACAGTGGCCGCAGAGATATCACCTATAACGGCATTGTCGCCTCCGCAGGCTACCGCCATCTGCAAGCCGGATATCATCCCATCCCAACCCGGATTTTCTCCACGGGTAGCATTCCCGTCGCGAACCAAAGCAAAACCGCTGATCTGTCACCAGAACCTGCGATCGCCCCTGACCTCGATCGCTACGGATTCAATCCCCTCTCCGATCGCTACGATCCCCAAACCTATTACCAGCGCTTCCCTGTCGTCCTCGGTCGCTACGACTCCAACTATCAAGACTTTCAGCTTTGGGGCAACCAGTCTAATGCGACGGTGGCGATCGCCGACTTTGCCAAAACCTATCAAATCCCGCTAATTTTCGTTAGCCTGCCTCTCACGGATGACTATCTAGCTGACCCGACCCGCAGCCAATACGAACAGCGGTTCCATCAGCATATGGGAGAATTAGCCCGCCAGAGGGGCTTCACTTTCATTGATTACCACCAGCATCCCAACCTGATTCAAAACAATTTCTTTGTTGATCCCAGCCATATCAATCGCTATGGAGCGGCTGCGGTGGCTCAACAGCTTGCGGCTGATGCCCAGATTCCCTGGCAGATTCTGCGAACCCCTTAAGGGGGAAAAGGGGAAGGGGGAAAGGCGAAAGGCGAAAGGGGCGGCTTAGATGATTCCCTGACCTATTCTGTGAACGATTTGGATGTTGAGGATGGGAGAACGCAGATAAACGCACACAGATAAACACGGGCACAGATAAACACGGACACAGATAAGCATTTTGATGATTAATCAAGATGGAAATTGAGGATTCGTTCTGTAAGTTTGGCTTTAGGGTGAGTCTTGGTGGAGCGCACCTCCGGCCACTGCGGCGATGAGGGAGAGGGCGACGAGAGGGGCGGTGATGGCTCTGAGAATGGGGGCACCGAGCGAGACGGGTTGGTAACCAGCGGCGATCGCCCCTTCCACTTCTCCGGGTGTCCATCCTCCTTCTGGCCCTGTGGCTACGACGATCGCCCGAGCCGACGAAGGGGGCTGGGGAGCTTCTCCAAAATAAGTTTTTAGACAAGTCAATAAATGGGGCAATTCGCCTCGGGCTTCACAGAGATAGCAACTGGCTTGTTCTGGAGTCCAGGTTTGCAGCGCTGATGGCCAGGATTGGGGCGGCTGAACGACGGGAATGATTTGCCGCTCGGATTGTTCGGCAGCTTCCTGGACAATGCGCTGCCAGCGCTCTTGCTTTTGGGGGCTGGGTTTGAGGAGGGTGCGATCGCTCAAAATTGGCACAATCTGGTCAACCCCCAGTTCAGTCGCCTGTCGCACCACATCTTCCATGCCTGTTTTCGGCAGGCCAATGAGCAGGGTCACGGAGACGGGAAGTTCGGTTTGAATGGCGATTGCCTCTAGCCGCAGGGCAACCCCTGGATCGGTCGTCAACTCGCTCAGCCACCAGCCGTCTCGACCCGTGAGAGCAATGAAGCGATCGCCCGGTCGCAGCCGCAGCACCCGGCTCAAATAATGCTGCTGGCTGGCTGTGAGATGAATTTCGGAATTGACGATCTGTTCGGGCTGGATCGCGACGCGCTGGAGTTGAGTCATCGTTCCTACGATAAGTTTTATTCGGTTATCACTACAGAAACACTAATGCAAGCATTGTTGCAAATTTGTAACAAACTGTTATATTTATTTACATGAAGTTACAAAAGCAAATCGGAGCAACCCTGATGTACACCACCACCACCGAAGACGGCATCCTCAACAACTATGCCACCGAGCCTGCCCTGTACTACGCTGAATACCCCTACCCCGAGCAACAGCAGCGCTATGCCTTCCAAGGGGCGATCGCATCCCTGTTCGTCACGACTCTGGTGCTTGTAGCTCTGGCTGTCAGCTAGGAACAAAACTTGAGATTTTGGATTGTAAAGCGATTGAACGGATACGGGCTGAACGGATACGGACTAGATCGAGACGGATTAAGCGAATACAGATTGAACTCTTGAAGAGGACTGAAAAATGACTATTTTAATTGCTCTGTTTGTGGTTGCCTGGGTTGCTGCTGCTCTGATTGGCACCCAAGCCTATTTCCGGGGTGAACAGTCCAAGCCCATCCATGACCGCAACTGGCGCTCCCAGTCCTTTGAAAAGCTGGCAGTTTCCATCACGGGTGTGGCCACCGACTACAGCGATCGCGTCCCCGCCTACCGCATGGATGCCTACGACAGCAGCCTGCTCCCCGACGCATAAGGCTTCTGCACCAATCGATAAGAACCCATAAAAACTAAGGGGGAAAGCTGCACGATAGGCAACTTTCCCCCTTAGTCGTTTTTAAAGAGATAAACCAGCACAAATGGAGTGTTGGAGAGGCGATCGCTTGCTTCTATTCAAGAACCAAACCTCGCTCAAGAGTAGAACGAAATAGAAGTAGAACTGGATAGGAATGCTCAAGCATCCAACGAAAAGGAAAAGTCAGAATCCGATGAGGTTTACAGTTCTCCACCCTTTCCCCTTTCCCCTTTTCCCTTTCCCCCTACTCCCTACTCCCTACTCTCCACTCCCTTCCCCTTCCGCAACCACCTGGGGTTCCAGCGTCTTGAGGTAGGCTTCGATGGCCGTCGTGGCCAGTTCGGTGATGGTTTTGCCTTGAGCCGTGGCAACGACTTTGAGGCGGTTATGAAGATCAGCGCCAAGGTCAACGCGATGGCGAACACGAGTTTTGGGGGTTGTAGTCATGGGTTTGTAAGTTTCAGAGAATTGTCGTAGGGCTGCAAAGCCAACGCGGTGGCAAAAGTCGCCGAAGCTTTCGTTGGGTTGGCGATCGCGCTTGAACACCACAAAGAGCGGCTCGATGGTTTTTTCCAGATCGGCGATCGGCAAACTTTCCAGGAAAGGTTCGGCCAGACGGGTTTGATTGGGGTCTGCCCCGAGCCAGAACTGGTAAACATCGGGAGCGCGACCCACAAAGGCCATTTCCGCCAAATAGGGACGGGCACAACCGTTCGGGCATCCGGTCATGCGGATGACGAAATGCTCGTCAGGCAAGCCGACCCGAGTGAGAACCGCCCGAATCCGCTCCAGAATACCCGGTAGGGCGCGTTCGGATTCGGTGGTGGCCAGACCACAAGTGGGTAAAGCGGGGCAAGCCATAGAATAGCGTACCAGAGGATCGATCTGGTCTTGCGCTTGAATTCCACATCGGTCAAGAATTTCTTGAATGGCAGCCCGATTTGCCGGGTCAATTTCGTATAGCACCAGGTTTTGGCTGGGGGTGAGGCGCATCGGCAGGGCAAACTGCTGCTCAATCTGGCGCAGAGCGCTTTTTAGTTGGAATACACCTTCGTCCTTGACCCGGCCATTTTCGATGGAAATGCCCAGAAATAGCTTGCCGTCTCCCTGCTCATGCCAACCCAAAAAATCTTTGTATTCAAATTCGGGCAGGGGCTTGAGGGGCTGAATCGCTTTGCCGAAGTAGCCTTCAATGGTTGTCCGGAACTTGTCCACGCCCCAGTCCTGCAGCAGATACTTCATCCGGGCATGACGACGGTTGGTGCGATCGCCATTGTCCCGCTGAGTCGCCACGATCGCCTTCATGAAGTCATAGATATCGGCGCGATCGACATAGCCAATGGGATCGGCGATGCGAGCAAAGGTTTCTTCTTTGTTGTGGGTGCGTCCCAACCCACCGCCTGCATAGATGTTGAACCCTTGCAGTTCGTTTTGGGCATTGGTGATCACCACCAGGCTGACATCCTGGGAGAACAAATCAACGGAGTTGTCGCCAGGAACCGTGACCGCGCACTTAAACTTGCGCGGCATGTAGTGGGTGCCGTAGATGGGTTCTTCAGAGTCTTTGATGAGGGTGCCGTTGTTGTCCCGTTGTAAGGCCGCTGCGACTTCAGGGTTGGGTTCTGCGGTGATGGCCTTTTCGTCGTCCAGCCAAATTTCGTAGTAGGCTCCGGTGCGGGGCGTTAACAGATCGGCGATATTGTCAGCGTATTCCCGCGCATAAACATAGTCAGGGCGGTCTTTGTAGGGGGCAGGGGGAGCCATGACGTTGCGGTTGAGGTCGCCACAAGCGCCCAGGGTGGAACCCATGTGCCGGACAATTTCGGCGATCGCAGTTTTCAGGTTCTTTTTCAGGATGCCGTGAATCTGAAAGCCTTGACGGGTGGTGACTCGCAGCGTGTGGTTGCCGTACTCTTCGGAGAGGCGATCGAGCGCCAGGTATAGTTCTGGGGGGATGAAGCCGCCCGGATTACGGGTACGCAGCATGAACTGGTAGTCTTTTTCCTGGCCTTTGACCCGGTTATCCCGGTTGTCTTGCTGATAGGAGCCGTGGAATTTGAGAATCTGGGTGCCGTCTTCGCTGAAGTGGGTTGTGTCTTCTTTGAGTTCAGTGGCGATCGGTTCACGCAGCGCATGGCTACGCTCTTTCAGCCCTTCGACTTTGGACGGTAGTTTCGCAACAGGAGCAACGATGGGAGGAGGGGAAGTAACCATTACAACTAACTCAGCAAATAAAGATCGCTTGCAATAAAATCCCGGCTGGATTTTTTGGGAATTTCCGGAATTGTTTGGAGTCCGAGAGCTTAGAGTGACTTTGAAGGCTTAAAGCAGAAGCTAAAAGCTTGAGAGATTAAAGTTTGAACCCTTTACTCTACATCAAACCTTCAGTTCAGATTCAAACCATTGATCAGATTCAGACCATTCAACCGTAGCTCCTCAATCTATCATCCGGTATTCCGCTCGGGTATGGGGGATTTTAGTCACAAGTTTGATTCTAGCATCGCACTGTTTCGTCACCCCACCCAGCAGCGTTAGGAAAGTTTTAGATCAATGAATACCATCAACAGAAAATATGCAGAAAAAAGACCCAGCTTTTGGCCGGGTCAAAATTAGGTGTGAGGAGCGAGACACCTCACTTTGGAAATCAGGGTTTCCTGTGAGACGGTCATAAACCTTCTACGTCCAGGAGGCGGGCAGCACTCAAGCTCACCTCGCCCAAAGCCTTGACCTACAACCTGAGATGCTCGTTCACTCTCTATTCTATTGAGAAAAAGCAAAAGATGACACCGAGGTTGTGTAGAAAGATTTCTGGGGAGTGGGGAGGTGGGGAGGTGGGGAGTGGGGAGTGGGGAGTGGGGAGTAGGGAGTAGGGGTGGGGGAATTGCAGGAGAGATGGGGGGATAGGACGATGGGAGGATAATGAGATCGTGGGATGATGGGAAAAGGGCGATTTAGCTATCGGTGGTTGTTTTTTAGGGGTGGGTGTGGAAAGCACGCTTCTATGGGTGTGGCGTGAGACATTAGGCTGGCTAATTCATTCACCTATCTCATCTACCCACGCCCAATCCTAATTAACCGCAGAGACGCAGAGACGCAGAGACAAACCCCTCCCTACTCCCTACTCCCCATTCCCTACTCCCCATTCCCTACTCCCTACTCCCCACTCCCCACTCCCCCTTCTATGACCAATCGTCTTGCACAAGCGCAAAGCCTCTACCTGCGGAAACATGCGGAGAACCCGATCGATTGGTGGTCTTGGTGTGATGAGGCGCTGGAGCGGGCGCGGCAGGAGAATAAGCCGATTTTTTTGTCGATTGGGTATTCCAGTTGCCATTGGTGTACGGTCATGGAGGGAGAGGCGTTCTCCAATGCGGAGATTGCGGAGTATTTGAATGCGAATTTTTTGCCAATTAAGGTCGATCGGGAGGAGCGGCCTGATATTGATAGCATTTATATGCAGGCACTCCAGGCGATGACGGGGCAGGGAGGATGGCCGCTGAATATTTTTCTGTCGCCGGACGATCGCCTTCCTTTCTACGGCGGCACCTATTTTCCCATTGACCCGAAGTATGGGCGGCCTGGTTTTTTGCAGATTTTGCAGGGGCTGCGGCGGTTTTATGACACGGAGCGGGAGAAACTGCAAACCGTGAAGGGGGAGATTTTCGATCGCCTCCAGCAAAGTTCACGACTTCAGGCGGTTGAGCAACTGACACCAGAATTGCTGCAAACGGGGCTGGAGTATAGCGTCGGGATTTTGGCCTCTAGAGGGATGGGGCCAAGCTTTCCGATGATTCCCTATGCGGCGACGGCGTTGCGATCGGGACGGTTCAACTTTGCAGATCAGCGGCATGATCCGATGGAGATTTGTCAGCGACGCGGGCTGGATTTGGCCTTGGGCGGAATTTTTGACCATGTGGGCGGTGGGTTCCATCGCTATACCGTAGACCCGACTTGGACGGTGCCGCACTTTGAGAAGATGCTGTACGACAATGGTCAGATTGTGGAATATCTGGCTGAGTTGTGGGCGATCGGGGTGCGGGAGCCTGCGTTTGAACGAGCGATCGCCCACACGGTCACCTGGCTGAAACGCGAAATGCTGGCTCCCCAGGGCTATTTCTACGCGGCTCAAGATGCCGATAGCTTTTCGACCGTGGAAGAGGTTGAACCGGAGGAAGGAGCTTTCTATGTATGGCATGAGGCGGAACTGCAAGCGCTTTTGACGGCGGACGAGTTGGCCGAGTTGGCGATCCACTTCAGCATTCTGCCTAGGGGTAACTTTGAGGGCAAAACGGTGCTGCAACGGCTCCAGCCTGGGGTTCTGCCGGAGTCGGTGGAAACCAGTTTGCAAAAGCTATTCACAGCCCGGTACGGTACACCGCCGGAAGACTTGTCCCTGTTTCCGCCTGCTCGTAATAACCAGGAGGCCAAAACCTATCCCTGGCCAGGGCGCATTCCGTCGGTCACCGATCCCAAGATGATTGTGGCCTGGAATAGTTTGATGATTTCGGGTCTGGCACGGGCGGCGATGGTCTTTGAGGATCTGGACTATTACGAGTTAGCGGCTGGGGTGGCGAATTTTATTTTGGAGAATCAGTGGGTCGATGGGCGGTTTCATCGGCTCAACTATGAGGGCAATCCGGCAGTGATGGCGCAGTCTGAGGACTATGCGCTGTTTATCAAGGCGCTGCTGGATTTGCAGCAGGCGAGTCTGTGTCTGGCGGTGATGCCCGACTCTACGCCCATAACCTGGCTGGAACAGGCGGTGCGAGTGCAGGCTGAATTGGATGAATTTCTTTGGAGTGTGGAACTCGGCGGCTACTACAACACTGATGCCCGAGATGACCTGGTGGTACGGGAGCGCAGTTTTGATGACAATGCCACGCCTGCGGCCAATGGAGTGGCGATCGCCAACCTCGTCCGTCTGATGCTAATCACCGAAGAACTGGACTATCTCGATCGCGCCGAACAAGGGCTGCTGGCCTTTGGCACTATCATGACGCAAGCGCCACAAGCCTGCCCCAGTCTCTTCGGGGCGCTCGATTGGTTCCGCAATGCAACGTTGGTTCGTAGCGATCGCACCCTGATCACGCCCCTCAGCCAGCAATATCTGCCCACGGTGATGTTAAGCGTGATCCCTCAGTTACCGGAAGGGGCGATCGGGTTGGTCTGTCAGGGGTTGAGTTGTCGAGAACCGGCTCGGAGTGTAGAACAATTGCAGACTCAGTTGCAGGCGAGTGGGGTGCGGGGATAGGCGATCGCCCCAGCCAAAGTTGTTCATTCCCCCCAAACAAGAGCAGGAACCAGAACCGCGCCGTCACTCAATTCTTTCTGCTCACCAATGCCTAGAAAATGCCCCGCCTGATCCTGAATCCGATACCTTCCTAATTCCAAAGTGTCGCTGATTGGCAGCTTTTGTCCATGTCCCCAACGTTGAGCCAGATCCGCTTCTAGGGGGAGAACAGGTAAATGCTGCAAAGCCTGTTCTGGAGGCACAGGGCAAAAGGTTCCTGTTTCTAATTGTTCGGCCAAATCCTCTAGGGTCAAGCTTTGTGCGATGGGGAAGCCGCTGCTGGAGAGGCGGATCAGAGCCGCTAAGGTGCCGCCGACTTGCAGGACTGCGCCTAGATCACGGGCGATCGACCGGATGTAGGTTCCAGTTCCACAGAAGATTTCGGCTTCTAATTCGGGGTAATCTGCCGATCGCCAATCCAACACGACAATTCGATAAACTTCCACGGTGCGAACCGGGACTTCTACCTCGATTCCGGCTCTGGCTAACTCATGCAGCCGTTTGCCATCCACATGGATCGCACTATAGCGCGGCGGAATCTGTTGAATCACGCCCTCAAACTGCGGTATCGCGGCTAAAACTTGTGCTTGGGATAAGTGAGCAGTCGGACTGGAGGTGAGGATCTCGCCTTCCAAATCATCGGTGGCGGTGGTGAGGCCAAAGCGAATGGTGGCGCGATAGCTTTTGTCATGGGACAGATATTGCAGCAGGCGGGTGGCACGGCCAAGGGCGATCGGCAACACTCCCGTTGCTGCTGGATCAAGGGTGCCGCCATGTCCCACCCGCTTCATTCTCAGCAGTTTCCGCACCCGCGCCACACAGTCATGGGAAGTGAGGCCAGCGGGTTTGTGGAGATTGAGGAATCCGTGCATAGAGCGAAATGGGAAAGGGGAAGAGGGAAAGGAAGTTTTTGGGCGAATCAAGGAATATTCACCTTGCATCTTCTTGAATGTCTTGGAATATCCTAAAAGTTGCTCTAAATCTCCTGGTAATCTCCTTGAATAGTCTAGAGAGCTAAGATATGTCCTTGCTCTCTCTTTGGAATGTCCTGGGGGCTTGCCTGACTGTCCTAGAGAACTTAGACACATCCTTACTTCTATATAAACGTCAGGCTCGATCGGCCTTGCTGCAAGGGTTTTCGACCCCTAAATCCCCCAATTTTGGGGGACTTTGAAATTCCATGAATCTTTAGGGATTGCGCTTTTGAAGACTCCTGTGAAGACTCCTCGAAGGCTTGGCTCCCTCAAAGTTGGGGGCTGGGGGCGCGAAATCTAGGAGAGGAGACAGGTCAGGACTGGTTTAGACATATTAGGGGATATCCTGGACGACTTATTGAAATTCCCTGTGTAATCTCCTGGAATCTTCCTAGACATTCCTTTTCCCTTTCCCCTTTCCCCCTTCCCCTTTCGCCGCCCCGCCCCTGGTTCAAGAATCGTAAATCCTGGCCTCCAAAGCATCTGGGAACTCTTCGCAGTACTCTTCAAAGGGAGATTTTTGGCGGTAGGATTCCTGGTCTTTTTGGTGGGCGGCTTCGGCGTGGAGTTCTTCGACTTCATCCCAGGCGACGGCGCATTCGGGGGAGGTGCTGCCTTTTTCGGCACAGACGGCACGGGCACGGGCGATCGCCTGTTGGATGCGATCGGCAAGGACGACTTCTTGGGGCTGTTCGACAAAGTCGCCTTTGGTGAGGATGTCGGTGACGGAGATGATGCCGAGGAGGTCGCCTTTGATGACGGGGGCGCGGCGGACTTGGTATTGGGCGAAGAGGCGGGCGACATATTCTACGCCGAGGTCGGGGTTGACGACAATGCAGGGCTTGGTCATGACATCACAGACCCGCACCCGCTTAGGGTCTTTGCCGTAGGCGGTGACCTGGTAGACCACATCAACTTCTGTGATCATGCCGTAGGCATCTTGGTCATGGCGACGATCGACGATGAGGGCGCGGAGGCCGTTTTCCTTCATGAGTTGGACGGCTTCGGCGACGGTTGCAGAACCGCGAATGGAAATAACATCTTTGGTCATGATGTCGGATGCTTTTAGCATGATTTCACCTGGGTATGAGCGATTTTTATTGTCTCGCATTTTGGGATCGGCAAGGGAGGGGAGGGACAGTTTTGGGGAGTGAACCGCAGAGACGCGGAGACGTAGAGGGAGATGGGGAGATGGGGAGATG
>JALOOP010000261.1 GCA_025454315.1 Oculatellaceae cyanobacterium Prado106 | reverse complement strand
GGCACTTTTCAGCCCAGAAAACTGAGCAAATGAGGCTAAATTAGCCTGTTCAAGTGGCTGAAACCCGCATTCTCTCGTTACCCCCCTGAACGGTTACGTATTTATTTAGATTTCAGCCTTTCGATAGATCGAGATTCCAGTTCTCCAGCCAAACTCACGTCAGCCCAGTTCAAGCACGAGGTTAGAGCATTGAAAGCCGTCAAATCTACTCCAGCAGAATCCCCCATCACTAGCCCAGCCCTCCTCGACAAGCGGGAGCAAATTCTACAGGGAGCGATGCAGGTTTTTCTGAGCCAAGGCTATGCCGGAACCAGCATGGATCGAGTAGCGGCGATCGCAGGTGTCTCCAAGCAAACCATCTACAGTCACTTCCAGGACAAAGAAGGACTCTTCACCGCCCTCATCGAGCGCGTCACCATCCAACGTCTCCAGCGAGATCTGGGCACTGAAGGACTCCAAGGCGAACCCCGCGTCACCCTCCGCCGTCTTGCCAATGCCTACCTGCAAAAAATGGCCGATGAAGAATATCTCGCCCTGCTGCGCGTCGTCATGGCCGAATCCACACGCTTCCCAGAACTGGCTCAGCTCTACACCAAAACCGTCATCCACAAAGGGCTTTCGCTAATCAGCACCTACCTCAAAGCCCACCCCGAACTCAACCTCAGCGACCCCGAGGCCACCGCCCGCATCTTCATCGGCTCCCTCGTCTCTTTCCTTGTCACCCAAGAAATCCTCCACGGTAAAACTATTCTGCCTATGGAGCGCGATCGCCTTGTCGATAGCCTGGTGGAGTTGGTGCTGTGCCCTTCCGGGAGGTGAGAAGGGAAAAGGCGAAAGGGGAAAGGGAAAAGGGGAAAGTCCTTACTCATCCACTCATCCATTTACGCCCAATCCTAATCAACCGCAGAGACGCAGAGACGCAGAGGAAGAAAGGGAAAAGTCGCAAGGCAAAGTTTTTACCCCACCTCCCCATCCCCCCATCCCCCACTCCCTACTCCCCACTCCCCACTCCCCCCAGGGAAAGATAATCTCAAAATCTCTCTCAGCCAACAGTTTTTAAACTGGAGAAGTCGTACACTTTGTAATCAAACTCTTTTTTGATGCAGCAAGATTTTAGTTCTGTGAGAAAAATTCTGATTGTGGTTCATCAGCCGACCTCGGAGCCGGGTTTGGTTGGACAAAAACTGCGGCAGGCGCACTGGGCGATCGAAACCTGTTGCCCCGCCTTAGAACAACCGCTTCCCAGCAATCTAGACGGCTACGGGGGTGTGATTGTCTTTGGTGGTCCGATGAGCGCCAATGATGACCAGACCTTGCCGTTTATTCGGGCTGAGTTGGACTGGATACCGCTCGTGTTGGCATCGGGGACACCTTACTTGGGCATTTGTTTGGGGGCACAGTTGCTGGCCAGGGTGCTGGGTGCCAAGGTTACGCCCCATGCGGAAGGCATTCGGGAAATTGGCTACTGTCCGCTACAGCCGACTCCCGGACAAACGGCCTTGGCGAACCTCAGCCATGTCTACCATTGGCACAAAGAAGGCTTTGAAATTCCCCACTCTGCCGTGCAGCTTGCTGCTGGGGCGGTCTTTCCTAATCAGGCGTTTTGCTACGGTACTGCGGCCTACGGCGTGCAGTTCCACCCCGAAATCACCCCGGCCATGATTGAACGCTGGACCTCGAATGCGCCTGAACAGCTTCAGCTACCGGGTGCCCAATCCTTGGAAGAACAGCGGCAGCACCACGATCGCCATTCCACCCAAGTCGAACAATGGCTCGAAGGATTCCTCCAAAACTGGCTGGATGCAGGCCAAGTGATGCCCCTCAATGACATGCCCTGTTCTGCCTAATGCTTCAGGGCAACAGAACGCAGATTAATTGCGTTGGATGATCAGGTTCAAAACTAGCTCGTCGTTGGGGATGGGCGATCGCTGATTGGTCGCCGGATCGATCGCTGTCGCTGGAGCAAAGCGCATCTTTTCCTTCACGGTACAAATCGCCAATTGGTCATAGGCACTATCCTGACTCGACTGCCGCACAATCGGATCGGCTAGGAGATTTCCCTGTTCATCGGTGGCAATTCGCAGCGAAACCATGCCCCCCCAGGCCAAAATATCCGGAGTCGGCAGACAAGACGAAAGAGCCGGGTCAGCGACAAAGTTAATCTCACTGGGCACCAGCGGACGCGCCACTTCCACCGTCGGATCTAAATCATTGGCTTCCTTGGGCGGTACCCGGCTGGCAGAAACCACGCTGGCTATCAGATTTGTCGGAGCGGTTTGTTGCGGAGTGGTGGCTTCGTCTAGATTTTCGGTGTCTACCGTGCTGGGTTGGGCGGCGATCGTTTCCGACACATCTGGTACCGGAACCTCGATCGGCGTGGTTTCTAAGCCGGGTTCAGGGGTCGGTTCAGGCACAGGCTCAGGGGCGGGTTGGAATGTGCCTTGGCCTGGATCGGGGGGGAAAGGGTTGGGATCTGGGGCGATCGCTCCCTGATCCCTCGGTTCAACGGGTCTATCCGATTCCCCAGTCGATTCCCCAGTCGATTCCCCAGTCGATTCCCCTGCCGATCCTCCGGTCGATTCCTCTGAAGAAGGTTCTGGGAAAGCCTCACTGGGATTCGTGGGTAGAGGATTAGTCGCAACTTCGGAAGATTCAGGCGTGGGTTCAACTGGGGGGGCAGGCGTTGATTCTGGGGCAGATTCTGGCTGTGGCTGTGGCTGTGGTTCTGGTGTTGGTTCTGGCTCTGGTTCTGCTGCAACAGGACTGGGAGAAGGTTCAGGATTGAGCGGTTGTTGACGGGGCGGTTGTGGGGTTGGCTCAGGAGAGGTGGGTGTGGGGGAAGATAGCGGCGGGGATTCTGCGATCGGGGGTGGCGTGGGGGTGGCGATCGCATCTGGGAAAGCAGGCAAAGGAGATGCCGGAGATACCGGAGAATCGAGTGCTTCTGAGACGGGTGATGGACTGGTCACGACATCCGGCTGAATCGGCACGACTGGCGCAAAGGCAATGTCTCCCGAATCTAGGGGGCTGCCCTCGGCGGGTGCTACGGCGGCAGGTTCAACCGCAGCAGGTTCTGTCGCTGAGCTAGCGGGAGCCTCTGTCGTTTCTGGAGCCACCTCCGCAGGGGGAATCTCCAATGTCGGATCTGCGGCTAGTTCTACGAAATCAATCGGGACATTCGGGACATTGGCAGTGTTTTGTGGGGCGATCGACAGTCGAGCCGTGAGCGGCAGCGCAATCACCAACAGCACTCCATGCACCACCAGCGAACCGCCCACCAGTTTGACCCAGAGCCAAGGCGATTCCCGTCGTTTGCAGCGAATGATGCTGCGTCCTGTTCTCTGGCCGGGATTTGGGATAGGTTCTGGGATAAGCTTTTGGCTGCCATGGGGAGAACCATTGGGGTTACCGGCTGGGTTATTTTTGCCTGATTGGCGATCGCTTCGTTGTGTCATAACCCTACCCCTTCCACAAACAGCACCCGATTGATTCTAGAATGTCTTACCCTCACTCAGCAGGAGCCGTTTCAGCGGTTGTAGGCTTGACTGTAGGCTTAACTACCAGCCCCCAAATCCACTGCGTCACCAGATGGGACAGCAACCCCATCGGCCCCGCAAACAGACATAGCACCAGCGAATGAATCGTCCAAACCCCAGTGCGCTGCCCCTCCCAGTAAATCCATCTTCCCACAAATAAATCAAACACCAGGAAGTGTACCCACCCGGTCGCCATCACCCGCTCATCCGCAAACAGCCGCGCCAAATCCGCTAATGAAGGATTCGAGAAGGCTTGAGCAGAATCCGGATCAAGCGTATTGACAAACAAATAAATGTAAAGAACCGCCAAAGCCACAAACGGCAAAAAAGATGCCATCACCTTGCGCGTCACCCCCCAGTTGGGCAGCAGGATCATCAGCGCCCAGAAGGGAAGGACGAATAGGTTGGCGATTTGGAAGAGAAGGTCGAGGGTCATGGGGAGTGGGGAGTGGGGAGTAGGGAGTGGGGAGTGGGGAGTAGGGAGTAGGGAGTAGGGGGTGGGGAAGTGGAGGGGTGAGGAGATGGGGGGATAGGGAGATGGGGAGGTGGGGAGATGGGGAGATGGGGCAAAAACTTCGCCTTTTCCCTTTCGCCTTTCGCCTTTCTTCCTCTGCGTCTCTGCGTCTCTGCGTTTAATTAGGATCGGGCGTAAATGGATGAGTGAATGAGTAAGGACTTTCCCCTTTCCCCTTTCGCCTTTCTTCCTCTACGTCTCTGCGGTTAATTAATCTTTCGCGTTCTTCGCCGAAACAACACCCAAATATCAGGATAATTCACGAGGGATTTAACGGCTCTTGATGTTAGCGAAGTCCGTATGTGAATTTTGATGTGGTGTAGCGATTTATATCAGGGCAGTCTAGTTTGGAGAAAGCCGGGAAAACTTTCCCTTGACCCAATCTAGTCACCCTAGGGATTTAACATGGCATTAGAGACGATCGCAACCCTCATCCTAGGCGGATTGGCCTTTTGGTGGGGGATGCGTTTGGGGCGTGTCCTGCTGCGACGGGGAGCCACAGCCAATGATCTCTTTAAGGGAAAAACATCGGTTTCTTTGCTGTTCTTGGGGCTGTATGTGGCCTTGATGGCTCTAGCGCTGCATGTGCCCCAACTCCAGGCTTTGCCCCTGGCTTGGCGCGTTTCTGGGATGCAGGTCACCTGGACAATTTTACGGATTATTTTGCTGGGGTTCTGTGGACTGACCTTTGTGGTGAGTTGGAAGACGGCGCGCTTGCAGGTGGTGGCGATCGCCCTCATTGGCATCCTCGGTTTGACCGCCTTTACCGCTGCTGAACGCTACTTTCTCGCTCCCATCTATCCCTACCTGGAAGACAACCTCCAGCCCAACGGCATTTACGAACAAACCTCCAACAGCAGTTGTGCCCCCTCCGCCTTGGCCACCGTCCTGCATCGCTGGGGCTTAAAGGAAACCGAATCCAGCATGGCGCGTCTGGCAGGCACCAGCCTCCTCGGCACCTCCATGCCCCAACTTGCCGTCGCCACCAAAGCCATTGGCATGGACGCGATCGAACTCTCCCCCACCTGGGAACAAATGCAGCGCATCAATCGCCCCGGTGTGCTTTCCACCTGGCTCTACTCAGAAGGCGGTCGTGACCATCATGCGGTGGCTCTGGTGGCGCTCACGAAGGATTCGGCGACCGTGGCTGACCCGGCCTTTGGCAAATATTTCCAGGTTTCGCGTCAACAATTCGATCGCATTTGGCGCAACGAATATCTCGCCGTTTTTCGTCCCCAAGATATTGTCCTGACGGCTCAGCAAACTGCCGATTTTCTGGCTCGCTCCAATTATTTTCCAGAAAGTAGTGGTGTACGGGGGAATGGGGCGGGCGATCACACTACTCTCACCGCTGCCATCCGTCAATTCCAAAAAGACATGGGCATTCCCGCAACAGGCGTTGTCAACCCTCTGACTGCCCTCCTGCTCACAGGCCCTTTTCTCACCCAGGTGCCAACCTTGAACCAACCCATTGATGCCAACCTCCTTATTCCGACTGAGTAAAGGAACTGAGGAAGTAAACTGTGTCAAGCCACTGTTGAAATGTTCCCGTTGGCGAATTGCAAGTGCTTGAATCAGCTTCGTTTTCAGCCCGCCCGTAGATGAATCACGGGCTATTAGCCAAAGTTCATTAAAATGAACTGCGGAGGCTGGAAGGCTCTCTAGACATATTTTTCAACCCATTTATGGAGGTTGATCCATTAGCCAGGGAATTCCTTCTCAGGATCGCCGGATTTTCCAGGTTTTAGTTCTCGGATTTCTGGGTCTAGATGCTGGTTTGTCAGGACTAAAGTCCTTACTACAAGCCTGTTCGTAGTGAGGACTTTAGTCCTTGCCCATAGGGGTTGGAATTTGCCAGCAGTATCCTGGGATTGCTCAATCGGTTTTTCAAACGAGATTACAACAGTCTTTGCTTAAATGCACAGTCCATCGTGCATCATACTCTTACAGGGGATGAGAAGGAGATGTCATACTCCTGCTTATCGTTTCATCCTGTCAATCGATTTTTACAACTTAACTTCCTACACCACCTTCCCAGACGATTTCATGTTCCCTTGGATCAACCCCCTGTTTCGTATTAGCTTCGTTACCCTTCCCTATCTGTTTTACGGCAGTTTTGTGGGGCTGTTTGTCGTCATGATGGCGCTGAGAGCCAAATTTCGTGCCACTGCCCTCGATCCGTTGACCCGCAATGGTTTGGTGGTGATTAGCGTTTTGTTGTTGCTTAGCTGTGGTTTTGCGCGCGATCGCACAGAATCCCTCCTCCAACTCAGCAATTTTTTACCCTTTTTCATGTTTTTCTCCGTGTTGCCCTATGTCATGCGGAGCGTCGATCGCCTGCATCAATTGGCCACTGACATGGTGATTGCGGCGATTCCCATCAATCTCATCGCACTGGGAGAATACCTTTTGA
Source organism: Oculatellaceae cyanobacterium Prado106 (assembly GCA_025454315.1). Lineage (GTDB taxonomy): Bacteria > Cyanobacteriota > Cyanobacteriia > Elainellales > Elainellaceae > Prado106. The sequence continues at coordinate 3,563 of JALOOP010000261.1, read as the reverse complement.
AATCCCCTTGGATGCCCCGTGTGGTGCGGCGATTTCCTCCAGTGCGGGCGCTGCGATCGGCTCCTCACAAGGGTAGAGCAATGGTAATGTTTACCCATCCCAATTCTTTGGCCAATTACCTAGTGCTGATTTTGGGGTTGGGGTTGGGGTTGATTTTGTATGAGAACTGGCGGACTCCGGGAGAGGGGGAGGGGAAATGGCGATCGCTCAGAACCAAACTCCTGTACCTGGGAACAGCGCTGACTTTAGTCGGAATATTCTGTTCAGGCTCCCGGAATGGTTTGATGATTGCAGCGATACAAATTCTGATCTTTTGTTGTTGTATCAAGACCAATCGGCGGATCAGGGTGGCTGCATTGCTGACGTTGATTGGGATGGGCATCAGTGTGATGAGCTTGGGGGCGGGGAGACGGGCGATCGCACTCTGGGACTGGGCTAATGATCCACGGCCTAGGGTTTGGGGAATTGCCTGGGATATGATTCAAGAACGTCCCTGCCTGGGCTGGGGATTAGGCCATTACAAGTTCGAGTATTTACCCCGTCTACTGCAACAGTATCCCACCTGTCTACTAGAGCGTACACTCACCGTGATTCCATCCAACTGCGCTGACGTTACCCATCCCCATAACGTTTGGTTGCTTTTAGCAGTGGAAGCAGGCATTCCCGTCATGGTTCTCTTTACGGTTTTTATCGGTTACCTCTGCTTTCGATGCACTCGACCGCTCTTTGTCGCTCACTCCCCAGGATTTCCCTGGAGTTTAGAGAGAAGTCCTGCTGCTGCCGTTCGTCTGGCCTATTTGCTAGCGCTTTGCGGTGGCTTTGTCTTTGCCTGCTTCGATGTGACGCTCTACGATGTTCGTCTGAATGCCACTCATTGGGCGCTCTTAGCCGGACTCTATGGCATCACCTTCTGCAATCCCAAAACTCTTCAAAAAGAAGCCAAGGTTCTGCCATGAAGGGATTTTCAGGAAATCATATGCCCTGTTCTAAGGCTGCTTTGTACAGTCCAGAGGTGATTTTTCCTTTAGATTTCGCGCCCCCCAGCCCCCAACTTTGGGGGAACCGAACCTTCGATGACCTTCCTAGAAGTCTTCACGGTTATCTTCGCGAATGTTTCTATGGAGCAGTCCCAGAAGCTTCACTAAATTCAAAGTCCCCCAAGGTTGGGGGATTTAGGGGGCGCAAAACTCTAAAGCGAAGCCGCAAAATCCTCCTTGTAAATGGGACTGTTCTTTAGGAAGCACTGGACTGAGGCTGCGATCGCGATTGCGGAATAGCTCTGTGAAATTTCCTTGTCCCGCCGAGTATGATGTCTTACCTGCTTAGGACAACCTTGAAAAATCATAGAGAGAAATTAGAGATAAATTCACTCCTGCGCCACGATCGCCCCTACCGCCTGCTCGATCGCCTGCCGCTGCTCAGCATCATAGCCCCACCGCTGCAAAAACGCCTCATACTCGCCCGTGCCTGTAGCTGCACTGTCGCGAAGCTGTGCTGCTTTTTCGGTCACTTCAGGAAGTTGGAGCCGTTCAATCAAATGGAGAGTGCGGCGTTTTACCCGGTCTGAACCCTGCGCCATCGATTCGGCCTGGTTGCGCCGATGGGCGATCGCCATAGCCGAAGACATCGCCAAATTCTTCACCAGCAACTCGGCCACGCCAACCGGGGAGGACTTCAACGCCTGCACTATGCTATCAGACGGGTGATCGGCTAGGGGGCGATCGTCAGTTAGATAGGTGACAAAGAAGCCCCTTGCACCGTTTTCACTGGCTACCAATGCGGTGACAATTTTGGCAATTTCTGCCTCGGCCATATTGCCTAATCCGAGCTGGGTGAGGATCGTTTGGGTGAGGGCGATCGCCTCTTCAAAGGTAATTTCGGACGCATCCGTGAGTGGAGTCTCAGCCATATCCAGTTCAATCCTTTGAACGTTTGTCAATCTAGATGAGATGTAGCGTTCTGATTTAATTTTTGAACTATTTTTTGAAACGCTATACCCGGTATTAATCCCGGTATTAATTTAGATACCATGACTCTTGCCAATCACCCAGTGTCGCCGAAAGAATCGTGACAAACTGGATTCCTCCAACGGCAGGTAAATGGGGCGGCCATGGGGGCAGGTTCTGGGATTGCGAGTGGCCAGCCATTGATCCAACAAAGACTGCATCGCAGCCAGAGACAGCGGCGTACCGTTACGGATCGCGGTTCGGCAAGCGGTCGCCACTAAGGCTGATTCTAAATCACCGCCCAAGCTCAATTCCCACAGCGCTTCTGCACAATCTTCTCGGGAGGCCAAGGGTTCGGGCACAGTACGCACCGCCCAGAGCATTTCGCCAAAGGGTTCAATGTCGAGGCCAATGCGCTTCAGTTGGGTGACCTGCGACTCGGTCAGGTGGTTGAGGATAATGGGCGGCTCGACTGGGATAGGTTGCCAGCGATCGCGCAATTGTTCGTACAGCACCCGCTCATGGGCAATATGCTGTTCCACCAGCCACATGCCGCTAGAATGCTCCGCCAGAATGTACATCTGGTGAACCTGGGTTAGGGCTTTGAGCGTTTGTTGGGGCGGAGCGGTGGGCGGTGGGGCGATCGCCGCAGAGGAATCCGCCAAAATCTCCTCCGCTTCAGAAAACCGCGACGCTTCGGGTTCCAGGGATGCGCCATCCTGAGATACGCGGTAACCGCCTTGGGCTTCAGCGACTCTAATCAACGATCCAATCCGCGACTGATACACCGAATCGGCTCCCTGCAACTGGTTTAACTGTAAGGTTTTGTCGATCGCCTCGACAATCCGCGTCTGCCAGTTGGCAATGTCTTGAATATAAATTTCAGCTTTAGCCGGATGGCGATTCCAGTCCACCAAATGAGCCGGCAAGTGGACATGGAGAAAACAAATAGGATGGCGATCGCGCGGCAAAACTCGGCGCAACCGTCCCATAATCGTCTGCTCAAACTCCGGAACCCTGACTACGCGCCCATTCACCGCCACCTTAATCCAATCCGGGCGATGCCGATGACAGCGATCGGGCAACCCCAGCAGCAAGGTCAACGAAGAGGTCAACGAATCTGGTAATGAGCGTGGCAACGAATCTGGCAATGAGTCTGGCAATGGACTCTTCAATGAATCTGGCAATGAGTCTGGCAATGAGTCCTTCAATGAATTTGGCAATGAGTCTGGCAATGGACTCTTCAATGAATTTGGCAATAAGTCTGGCAATGGACTCTTCAATGAATCTCGCAATGGGTTTTGCAATAAGTTCTTTGATGAATCTTGTAATGAGTTCTGCAATGGACGATTCGACGCATCTTGCAAGGACTCTTGTAATGGCTTCTGCAAGGGGTTTTGCAATGTCTCTTGCAACGGGTTCTGCAATGAATTTTCCAATGAATCTTGCGGTGGGTTCTGCAATGAATTTTCCGATGAATCTTGCAATGAACCTTGTAACGAGTTCTGCAACGAGTTCTTCAATAAATCTTGCGATGGATTCTGCACTAGGTTCTTCAATGAATCTTGTGATGAATCTTGTAATGAGTACTGCAATGGGTTCTTCAATGAATCTTGT
>JALOOP010000260.1 GCA_025454315.1 Oculatellaceae cyanobacterium Prado106 | reverse complement strand
AAAGCCGCCATCCGAGACGATAACCCCGTCCTCTTCTTCGAGCATGTCCTGCTCTACAACCTTAAAGAAGACCTGCCCAGCGGAGAATATATCCTGCCCCTCGACAAAGCCGAAATCGTTCGCAAAGGCAGCCAGGTCACCATCCTCACCTATTCCCGGATGCGCCACCATGTCATGACCGCCGTCAAAACCCTCACCCAGCAGGGCTACGACCCCGAAGTGATCGACCTGATCTCCCTCAAACCCCTCGACTTTGACACCATCGGAGCCTCCATCCGCAAAACCCACCGCGTCATCGTCGTCGAAGAATGTATGCGATCGGGCGGCATCGGCGCAGAACTCACCGCCTCCATCAACGATCGCCTCTTCGACGAACTCGACGCCCCCGTTCTCCGCATGGCCTCCCAGGACATCCCCACCCCCTACAACGGCACCCTAGAGAACCTGACGATCGTCCAACCCACCCAAATCATTGAGGCTGTCCAAAAAATGGTTGCCCTGCGCGTTTAGAAAACCCCTAAGACGCTGGTAAATTATTTAAACCGCAGAGACGCAGAGGATTAGGAGGTCATGTAAGTACCTAGCTAAGCGCTGTCTGCTTCCTGCGGTTTCTTGTGTTGTAGTCCAAAAATCCCCTCTCTTCTCTCCTCTTCCCCTCAGCGTCTCAGCGTCTCTGCGGTCAATTCCCCTTCCTCTTCCCCACCTCCAACCCCACCCCCACCAAAAACCCGATCGCCAACCCCGACACATGCCCCACCAAACTAATCTGGGGTGTCAGCAAATCCGAAACCACCTGCATCCCCACAATAAAACCCAGTAGCTGAAGCTGCCGAGCCGCGATCGCCGCCCTTTCCCGCCACCACCGCACTAGCAAAACCGCCCCCAGCACCCCCAGCAGCCCCATCACGCCCCCAGAAGCCCCCACACAGAACTGCTCCAAGTCTTGCTGCACCCAGGCCAACAGCGTAATCACACCCATCGAGCCAATGCCACTGACCCAATAGGCGATCGCAAACCGCCCCCGCCCCAGCATCGACTCCACCAAAGCCCCATAGAAAAACAACCCCAGCAAATTCGCAATTAAATGCACCGCCCCATAGTGCAGCACCGTCGCCGTCCCCAATCGCCACGCCTCACCCGTCCACACCTCCTCCGGCACCAAAGCCCCAAAGCGGTAGAGCGTCTCAATATTTTGGCTCCCCCCTTGCAGTTCGCTCAGGACAAACACCGCCAGATTCAGCCCCATGAACAGATAGGTAACATAGGCTCTCCGGCGCGTAAAAATTAGCCGATGATCATACTGGGCTTCCTGCCGCAGATTTTTCAGCGCACGATCGAGAATCTGCTGTGATTCCAGCGTTAGTTTCTCAGCCTGACTCAGCGGTGGCTGCGCCAATCGCCAAGCAATGACCTTTTGATAGGCTCTATCCGTCTGCTCCGCCAATGCCTGAAGCTGCTGCCGACCCAGGCGATCGTCTAGGGCAAGATGGGCGATCGCCACCCAAAACGCCTGTGCCTGTGCCGTATGCATCCGCAGCACCCCGCCAAATAGTAGTTTCACGGCTTCCGGCTGACCACAAAAGGCAAAGGCGTAGAGCCGCCCCAGATTCAGCGTCGCCCCACTCCCCGTCTTCTCAAACTTCTGCTCCAACCGCCCCAACCCCTGCACTAGACCATTGAGATCCGCCGTCTCCCCCAGCGATCGCAAATAGTAGGCCGTCAGCGTCGCGTCATTCCACAGCGCAGCTTCCGAAAAATTCCCTCGAATCCAACTCAACAAATCGCCCCACCGCGCATCCAACCGATAGAGCATCGCCGTCGCCGTTTGCCCCACCTTCGTCTGATTGGTCTGATAGCGCTGAAACAGAGCGATCGCCTCCTCAATTCGCCCCTGCTGCCCCATCTCCAACCCCCGCAGCAACGCCGGATATTCCACCAGCCCATCCGCAGGATGCAACCAGCGCACATAGGCCGCCAACCCCCGCGCCTGCCCAAACCGCTCCTGCTGCACCAGATAATTCACCCGCGCAAATCCCCCCAGCGGCAACGCCACAAACACACTCCACAGCCCCCCCGCCAACCAACCCGCCCAGTTAGGAATCACCCAGAAAGCGATCGCCAACACCCCCAAAATCATCCCCGACACCACCACCCACCCCCGAGGCACCCGCCGCGCCAAAAACAAAAAGGACAGGCAGGAGACGGTGACGAGTTGGATGAGGAAGAGGTTGATGCTCATTAATTGGGGAGTGGGGAGTGGGGAGTGGGGAGTGGGGAGTGGGGAGTAGGAAGAAGGGAATAGGGGTTAGCTCTGCGTCTCCGCGTCTCTGCGCTTATCAAAATGGAGATGGGAGGCTTGACTCTATGTCTAGGGCATCTCTACAGTTCATCCATCAATGTCCATCTGTGTATCTCTCTGTTCCCCCTTTCGCCTTTCCCCTTTTCCCTTTCGCCTTTTGTTTCCCGCTAGAGTGCCCTGTCTACCCCAAGCCCATACCGCTCACGGGGAATTCCGATGGATTCAGCGGGGGGATACCGTCAGAGCGTATGATCAGACAGATGGGAGATGAGATAGAGAAGACCCATAGAGAACGTTTATGACCACCATTTGGGAACTAGATTTTTATTCGCGTCCAGTCTTGGATGATAAACAAAAAAAGCTTTGGGAGGTGCTGATCTGCGAAACTCCGCTCGATGTTAGCCGTCAGGACGACACGCTGTTTCGCTATTCCCAGTTTTGCTCCAACACCGAAGTCAACTCCATCTGGCTCAAAAGTGCGATCGACCAGGCCATCTCCGAAGCCAAGCAGCCGCCCGATCGGATTCGCTTCTTTCGACGGCAGATGAGCAACATGATCACCCGCTCCTGTGAAGAGGCAGGTGTTCCCGCCTACCCCAGCCGCCGCACCATGGCGCTCAACCAATGGATTCAGGAGCGCATGACCCAGGTCTATCCCGCCATGCCCAACTACCAGGCAGGCAACAATCCTTCCGTAGCCTTACCGGGCGTTCCAGCGCAAACTCTGCCCGATGCGTTGATGGGCGATCGCTGGGCTTTCGTCACCCTGGAAGCCTCGGCCTTTGCCGATATGCCAGAGTGGGACATTGGCTTTAGCGAAGCCTTTCCCCCCGAAATGTTTGGCCTCAAGCCCGATACGCCCGTGCCTGGATTAATTATTTTTTCCTCTCGGGCTTTGCCGCTAGCAGGCTGGATGTCAGGGCTAGAACTGGCTTTTCTGCGGTTCAATCCTGCTCCAGCGCAGCTGGTGCTAGAAACGGGAGCCAATGACTCCTGGATTCTAGCAAATCTACCCAATTCCGCCCTCCAACAAGAAGCGAAGGGATTTGAGGCGAAAAAAGAGCAGTCTAACCAGATTCATTTTCTGGCGATTCAAAGTGACCCTAACTCCGAATCCTTCGCCGGATTTTGGCTAATGCAGCAACTCAATCTAGCGTAATGTCCCCCAATCCTGGAAGATGATATTAACCTACTTCCAAACTACTTTTGGATTCCCCATTTTCTAAAAATTGCTCATTCGCAGCATTTTGATTGATTTAAGCCAGCTTTTCAGAGTCAAGGTCGGTTTTACAGAGGGATATCACCTGCTTATGCTTTTAATCAGCAAACTTTGATCCTTAATCTGTCCTTAATCACCCTTTGATGGATCTTTAATTGGCACTTCAGTTTTCTCCTTTTTTGATCGTGGATTCCACACGATCGAGAATGGTCTGTCCTTTTTTCCTGCTCACGGTGTAGATTCCTAAGTCCTGAAGATGAACCTTGACCATTCCCCCCAGGAAGCCCTGGCAGAGCAACTGCTAGAACTTGCGATGCGATCGGGCGCTGAGGCGGCGGAGATATTTCAGTCGCAGTCCTTGTCTCGCCCCGTCTTCTTTGAAGCCAATCGCCTCAAACAACTTGAAAGTTCGCAATCAGAAGGCATTGCGCTACGGCTCTGGCGGGAAGGGTGCCCTGGGCTGGCGGTCGCCTATGGCCCCGTAGACCCCCAGGCGTTGGTGGAACGCGCGATCGCCCTCAGCCAACTCAACGACCCCGAAACCATCGAACTCTCGCCGCCCAACGACCATCACTACCCCGACCTTGGCCATATCGTCGGGGTGACCCAACTGGTGGACTGGGGCAAGGAGGCGATCGCCTTAGTGCGCGATCGCTACCCCGAAATTCTCTGTACCGCCGAGTGGGAATGCGACATCGAAACCATTCGCCTGCTCAATTCCCAGGGTCTAGACTGCGGCTATACCGACACCACCCTGAGCTGCTACCTCTCCGCTGAATGGATTCGCGGCGATGATTTCCTCAGCGTTTCCGATGGCCAAACCCAGCGAGGCCGCCTCGATCCGGCTGCCCTCGCCGAGCAAATTATCCAGCGTCTCGCCTGGTCTAAGCGCAATATTGTCTCTCCCATGGGGCGGGTGCCCGTGCTGTTCACCGCAAAAGCGGCAGATATGCTCTGGGGTACGGTGCAGGCAGCTTTGAACGGCAAGCAGGTGATTGAGCGGGCTTCTCCCTGGAGCGATCGCCTCGGCGAAACCGTCATGGATTCCAGCATCACCCTCTCCCAGCAGCCGGACGAAGGCCCCTTTAGCTGTCCCTTTGACGATGAAGGCACGCCGACTCAGCCCATTACCTTTATTCGCGATGGCGTGCTGCAACTGTTTTACACCGATCGCACCGTTGGCCAAATGCTGGGCAGTGGCACCACGGGCAATGGCTTTCGTCCGGGTCTAGGCAGCTACCCCACGCCTGGTCTGTTTAATCTCATCGTGCAACCGGGGATTAAATCCTTGGATGAACTGATTCGATCGCTCGACCAAGGCATCATCGTGGATCAAATGCTGGGCGGCGGCGCTGGCATGTCCGGCGATTTCTCTGTCAACGTGGAGCTAGGCTACCGGGTGGAGCGCGGTGAAGTGGTGGGGCGGGTCAAAGACACGATGGTGGCTGGCAATGTCTACACCGCCCTCAAAAACCTCATTGAAATGGGCGGCGATGCCGAGTGGAATGGCTCTTGCTACACGCCTTCGGCAATCCTGGAAGGTCTATCGACCACTCGCCGAAATTAGAAAATCTGCAACAGGGAAGGGGTGTACAGGCTTGTTTCGTAAGCTTGCACACCCCTTCCCTGTTGCTATTTGTTGCTATTTAGAGTCAAACCCCTATTCCAAGGACGGAACAGAGCGATTATTGTACAAACTCATCGCCTTGGGAATCCCCTGTTTCAAACTCATCTCCACCGCATCAATCACCAGATTCAGCACTTCCTTGACGATCGCCTGTTCCCCCTGCGAAAAGCGACCCAGCACATGGGACACCACTTCGCTGTCCGTGCTGGCGTTTTGCTCTTTGGCTCTGCCAATGCCGATGCGGAGGCGAGGAAAGTCTTGGCTATTAAGGTGGGCGATCGCCGATTTCATGCCATTGTGGCCGCCCGCCGAACCCGATTGGCGCAGGCGAATTTTGCCCAGCGGTAAGTCCATTTCGTCGTAGATTACCAGAACCGCCTCGGGCGGGATCTTGTACCAATCGGTGACCGCACGAATCGACTGACCCGAGAGATTCATAAAGGTCAGGGGTTTGAGCAGCCAGACTCGTTCGGAGCCAACGCCCAGACCGTCCCCGAGGATGCCCTGGAATTTCCGCTGTTCGGAGAGGGGAATGTTCCAGAGACGGGCGATCGCATCCACCGCGTCAAACCCAATGTTGTGACGAGTATGCTCGTATTTGCTGCCTGGATTGCCCAGGCCGACAATCAAACGCGGCGGAATCAGGGAAGGCGTAGCATCCCCCAGATCTTTTCCCGATTCTTTTGCCGTATTTTTTCCCGGCTCTTTTCCCGGATCTTTTGTGGCCATTGGGCTATCCTTGCTGCACCGGGTTGGCCGTCTCGGGTTCGGCGGCGACTTGGGATTCGTGAGATTCGATTTGGGGTTCGGGGGTAGGTTCAACGATCGTTGCGTCGGTGGCCGATTCCGAAAGCGCCTTGGGAGTGGGCGGTTCCAGGGTGGCTTTCATCGGTTCGGTGACCACTTTTTCGATGCGATCGGCTTCTTTTTTGAATTCTGTCTCAAATTCCTTGGAGGCATCTTGGAAGCCTTTGATGGCTTTGCCCATGCTACGGCCAATTTCGGGCAGTTTCTTGGGGCCAAACACTAAGAGCGCCAAGACCATAATCAGAGCCATTTCGGGTAAGCCAATGCCAAAGATATTCATTCGTCTGTCTCCTGCGAGTTCACCCCCAATTGTAAAACGGGGAGTTGCGTTTGGGATGGGGCACCGTCAAACTGTGAGCCAAAAAATGTCATCCAAAAACTGTGGCTCAAAAACTGTGGCTCAAAAAACTGTGCCAAAAAAAAGACCCCGGTCAGGCCGGGGATAGGATTGTTAACAAGTTTGCAGTTTTGTTAACGATTCACAAGTTTGTGAATGAGATCCCATCTTATAGGCCATAAAACCAGGATGGGATGAGATCTCAGAAAAAAGTTTTTCCAACAGTTCAACCTGTCTCCCGGAGCTTAGCCGCCCAGAGCAGACCAATCCACATTGACATTCTCCAGAATCAGAGAAGAGTTGTAGATTTGCAGGATGATCAGCAGAAAAACGAAGAATAGCGCCATAAAAACAGCCATCAGAGGCGTGGTTCCCCAGCCGGGGGCAACCTTACCATATTCTGAGTTGAGGGGTCTGAGAATTTCTCCCAGTCGAGTCCGCTGTGCCATGAGTGACCTTTTATAATTCTGATAGGGGTTTTAACATTCCGTCATATTATAAGAATACTACTATCCGGAATCTGCAACATATGGACACCGCAACAGTTCTTAGCATTAGTATCGGCGTCTTCCTCGTCGGCATCACAGGACTCTCAGTCTACACGGCTTTCGGCCCACCGTCTAAGCAGCTTGACGATCCGTTTGAGGATCACGAAGATTAGGGGGAAAGGGGAAAGGCGAAAGGCGAAAGGGGGAACATCGATAAATTCAGGGAATCAGGTTGGTAATCATTGGAATCTTCCAGTCCTGTTTCATCGTTCGCCTTCATTGTCCACCCTTTCGCCTTTCCCCTTTTCCCCTTCGCCCACTAACGACTAGACTGTCACCACCTCAGCCGGGAGACGCTTGAAGGCTAGACGTTCGTTCTCGATGTCTACGAAGATCGTGTCGCCGTTGATGAAGTCGCCTCGGAGGATGGCTTTGGCGATCTGGGTTTCTAGTTCGCGCTGGATGGCGCGCTTCAGGGGGCGTGCGCCGTAGACTGGGTCGTAGCCCACCTCTGCGAGGAAGTCGAGGGCGGCTTCTGAGAGGCGGAGGGTCATTTTGCGCTCTGCTAGACGTTGCGCTAGGCGTTCGGCCTGGATTTGGACGATGCGACGCAGTTCGGATTTTTGTAGACCGTGGAAGATAATGATCTCGTCGATCCGGTTGAGGAACTCGGGGCGGAAGCTGGTTCGCATTGCCTCCATGACGCGCGATCGCATCTCTTCATACAGGTCATCGTTACCCGCAATATCCAGGATGTACTGTGATCCAATGTTGCTAGTCATGATGATCACCGTGTTCTTGAAGTCTACGGTGCGGCCTTGAGCATCGGTAACGCGGCCATCATCGAGGATTTGCAGCATGACGTTGAACACGTCCGGGTGCGCCTTCTCAATTTCATCAAAGAGAATCACGGCATAGGGACGACGGCGAATCGCTTCAGTCAGTTGACCGCCCTCCTCGTAGCCCACATAGCCCGGAGGCGCACCAATCAACCGCGAAACGGTGTGCTTTTCCATGTATTCCGACATATCGATTCGCACCATCGCCTCTTCGGTGTCGAACAGATAAGCCGCCAGGGCTTTGGCCAGTTCGGTCTTGCCCACCCCGGTTGGCCCCAGGAAGATGAAGCTGGAGATTGGACGGTTGGGGTCGGCCAGTCCTGCGCGCGATCGCTGAATCGCATCCGCCACGGCGGTCACCGCCTCATCTTGTCCCACCACTCGCCGATGCAGTTCATCCTCCAGATGCAGGAGTTTTTGCATCTCCGATTCCACCAGTTTGCTGACAGGAATGCCCGTCCACTTGGCGATGATTTCGGCGATGTCAGCCTCGGTGACTTCTTCGCGCAGCAGGGATTTGCCGCTGGTTTGGGTTTGGGCGAGTCTTTCTTCGGCTTCTTGCAGTTTGCGTTGCAGGGTGGTGGACTTGCCGTACTTGAGTTCGGCGGCTTTGTTCAGGTCATAGTCGCGCTCGGCCTGCTGGATTTCCAGGTTGACCCGATCCAGTTCTTCCTTGAGCGCCTGGATCTGGTTAATCACGTCTTTTTCAGCCTGCCATTGGGTGCTGAGGGTGCGCTGTTCTTCCTTCAGGTCGGCCAACTCGCGCTCCAGCCGCTCCAGTCGCTCCCGAGAGGCCGGGTCGCTTTCTTTTTGCAGCGACAGCCGTTCCATCTCAAGCTGCAAGATTTTCCGATCGACCTCGTCCAGTTCATCGGGTTTGGAGGTGATTTCCATCTTCAGCTTGGCCGCCGCTTCGTCCACCAGGTCGATCGCCTTGTCGGGCAGGAAGCGATCGCTAATATACCGATTGGACAAGGTTGCAGCCGCCACCAGAGAACTATCAGAGATTCGCACCGCATGGTGCAGTTCGTAGCGTTCCTTCAGGCCGCGCAGAATCGAGATCGTATCGACCACGCTGGGCTGATCGACATAGACTTGCTGGAATCGCCGCTCTAGAGCCGCGTCTTTTTCAATGTATTTGCGATATTCATCCAGGGTCGTCGCCCCAATGCATCGCAACTCACCCCGCGCCAGCATGGGCTTCAGCAGGTTACCCGCATCCATTGCGCCCTGGGTAGCGCCCGCGCCCACAACGGTATGAATTTCGTCAATAAATAGAATGATGGTGCCTTCGGACTCGGTGACTTCCTTCAGCACGGCCTTGAGTCGGTCTTCAAACTCACCCCGGTACTTGGCTCCGGCAATCAGGGCACCCATATCCAGCGAAATCAGCTTCCGATCTTTGAGGGATTCGGGGACATCGCCGTTGATGATGCGCTGGGCTAACCCTTCGGCGATCGCCGTTTTCCCCACCCCCGGCTCCCCAATCAGCACCGGATTATTCTTGGTGCGTCGAGATAAAATCTGCACCGTCCGGCGAATTTCATCATCTCGACCAATCACCGGGTCGAGTTTCCCCTGACGGGCATATTCGGTCAGGTCGCGTCCGTATTTGGATAGGGCTTCGTATTTGCCCTCTGGATTTTGGTCGGTCACTTTTTGGTTCCCTCGTATCTGTTCTACGGCTGTTCTTAGCTTTTTCTCGTCCAGCTTCAGGTCTTGAAATAATCCTCGCCCAAAACGCTCGTCGCGGGGATAGGCCAAAAGGAGATGTTCAATGGAAATATAGTCGTCTTCAAATTCCTTGCGGGTCGCTTCAGCCCGATCGGTCAAGAGGTCGAGCGATCGCCCCAGGTACACCGCCCCACCCGCCCCAGACACCCGAGGCTGTCGCCGGACAAAGTCTTCGGTATACTCTCGAACACGCTGCACGTTGACCCCCAGTTTGTTGAAGATGCTGGTGGTCAATCCATCCTGTTCTAGCAGTGCCAGCATCAAATGCTCGCTCTCTAACTGCTGATGCTGCGACTGTTTGGCGATCTCGGGGGTACGGGCGATCGCTTCCCAGGCTTTTTCGGTAAATTGATTTGGATTCGTCGGTTGCATAACAATAAAAAAGAAACGTAGAAAAGGGAAAAGGAGAAAACGATCAAATTTAGCGCTTACTCTAAAACTTCTCTCCGGGATTAATCCTGAATTTCTCTACATTTTGTGTTAATTTTGGGCATTGAATTATGTAGTATTTGAAATAATAAGCAAAATGCCTAATTTTTAGGAGAATCGCCAAATTGACTTTGGAGTTGGAAGCCAAACCGGGTTTCGGCGCCTTCTTCTTCTGAGACACCAAAACCCAATCTCTGTAGCGTAACTGCATAATAGTATCCATTTCCAATTGTGTCGGGAAATAAACCGCCAG
>JALOOP010000259.1 GCA_025454315.1 Oculatellaceae cyanobacterium Prado106 | reverse complement strand
GAGCGTCCCTTCGGTGGGAATGGCGGCGGTAAGTTCTGGTTCGCGATCGAGAGTTGCCAAAATTTCTGGTGACCAGCCCACTGCCGCCCAGGTGTCTTCTAGCAGCAGCGGTTGCAGATAGTGGGTGGAACTGTAGAATTTGACCTGTTGGTGGAGGCGGTTGAGTTCTTCGGTGAGTACGCCGATCGCCAATAGGTCTGGAGCATTGGCCGACTGCCCCAGTTTCTTCAGGGTCAAGCCAATCACCTCACGGGGACTATCGGGCAGCGAGAGATGCCCTTTTAGCTCGGGTCGCCACAAATCACTCCACTGCTGCGGTACCCAGCCCAATTCGCTGAATTTATCGGGGCGATAGGCAATCATCAGCGTCCCCCAGCGATAGGGAGCCGCCCAAATTTCGCCCTCGGGGCTAGGAAAACCTTGGCGATCGCGCTTCACCAATGCCTGCCACTGGGGCGGAATTTGCTGCCATTCGGCTAGATCCGCAAGCGGCAAAGGCTGAATTAGATTTTGCTGGATGGCCGCTGCTAACCAAAAGTCGCCTAGTGTAATCAGATCATCGATCGGGGCTGAAGGAGCCTGAGTAAACGGCAACCTGAACCCTGAACTGGGCTGGGAATTCTGTTGGGTTTTCCAGGTTTCTAGAAGCTTAAAAAGTTCATCGAGTTGACTACTCTGGGCAAATTTCCAATCCTTCCCCTGCCGCTGAAATGCCTGCAAAATTTGAGCCGGAACTGACCCCCGCAAAATTCGTACCCGAGGGGACTGCTGCGCGTTGGGGTTGCAGCCGAGTAACAGTTGTCCGAGAGCGAGCGTTGCAGAAGCACTGAGGAAGGAGCGGCGGGTGAGCATTGGGGGGAGGGGAAGGGGGGGAGTAGGGAGTGGGGAGATGACTCTTTGTAACAAAACATTGCGACGATTGATAAGCTTTGTCGCCCGGTTCGTTACTAAAAATTAAATGATTCAGGAATATTGCTTATCGATCATCGTTCTTTCCCTAGGATATAAGAATTACTTTTACCACCCGCGAGTTCCCCATGGATCTACTCCAAGATCAAGTTGCCAGTTTGACGCTTAAAGTTGATGCGCTGCATCAAATCGTTGATGGATTAAATCGTCAGACGACTGAAATTCTATCGGAGATCAAGTCTCGGGGAGGCGAGAAGGGCGGATCTCAAAGTGGTGTGAGTGGCACCCGATACTCCCACCCGCGCAGCAGTTTCGACGAAGAAATGGAACACAAAGATGTCTTAGTGGATGTCCGGTTCCCGGATACCGAGACACAGGGAGGCGATCGCCATCTCTCCCTAGAAGTCCAGGTACAGCGCCTCACCGCCCAATTGACCGCCGCCTACAACCGAATTGCCGCGCTGGAAGAACAGTTGCTCTCTAAGCGAATTCCCATGTAAGGAAGAGGGGGAAAGGGAAAAGGGGAAGGGGGAAAGGGTGATCTTGGGAGCAATCCGTGAGAGAGCTGTGAATTTTCTTAGACACTTCCAGAATTTCTTCAAAGATTTAGTGTCAAAGTTAGTGTCAAAGACAGTTTCAAGGATCTAGTCTACACCCCCCCTTTCGCCTTTCGCCTTTCCCCGGTTCGCTCATGCGCTGCCGCCAACTGTTCGATCGCCGCAAGACACTGGTCTTGGTTCCAGCCCTGGTAGAGGTAGGTGGCGATCGCACTGCCTCCGGCTCCGACCCCTTCTTTGACATAGCCCTGTTCATATGCCTGCAAAGAGGTGTAGCGAGAGGTTGATAGGTTAAGCTGGGTGGCGATCAGGGGAGCCTGGAGGAGTTGGGCGAGGCCGACGGTGTTTCCGGTGGGGTCTTCGGCGACCCAGCGGGTGGTGCCAATGATGACCTGATGAGGTTGCCAAGGTAGGGATTCGGTTTGGGCGATCGACTGGATCAGGGCATGGACGGCGAGCATTTGGGTGCCTCCGGCGAGGAGAACGCCACAGGTGCGGCTAGCGGCGATCGCCATTCCCGCCACCACAATCTGCATCGGGTCACCCACGGCTGCCACCACCTTCAACCCATTGTTCTGAATCCCACCGTTCTGAATCCCAGGATTTTGAATCTCATCCTTTTGACTGAAATGATTTGGACTTAAGTTGTCTTGATTTAAGTCGGTTTGATTTAAGTAATTTGGACTGGAAAGATTGGACAGAGGATTGGAGATTAGCCCTGCGGCGGCTAAGCCCTGTTCCACCACCTGCCATTTCTGCAAGTGATTGCAGGCGGGATGACTGCTGTTGACTTTTCCAAGGGCATCCCAGCCTAACCCGGTAAGAACCGCTAGAGCGGTGGTGGTGCCGCCTACGACGCATTCGCCAATGATTAGATAACCTGCTGGATTCTGGGAAGCCAAGGTTTCGCCCCAGTGGAGTCCCTGTGCCAGGAGATGTTCGACGAGTTCCAGGTCAAGAGCGTTGCCCTGGCTGAGACAGCGGGCGGGTTTGCCCTGTAGATCGAGGGTGGGGACGGAGGGCGGATGGGGGAGTCCGGCGTTGAGCAGGTGGAACGGAATATTTTGGCCTGTGAGACAAGCGCGGGTGATCAGTGTTGGGGAGGCTCCGGCTTGCAGGGGGGGCAGGGGATATTTGGGGTGGGTTTGGGGGCCGTGATAGAGGAATTCAGCGTCGGCGATCGCAGTAAATTGGCGATCGTCCGGGGTCGCTCCGGCAGCCGAAATCCCTGGAATCAGCCCGGTTTCGGTGAAGCCAAGAACACAGCAAAAAACCGGGGGACATCCCCGAAAGCGCTCCAGCCATTGCTGGGACTGATCGAATTGGCTGTAGATTTGAATCAAGTTTCCTCTTCCATCAACACTTGTACCCATTGGGGAGGAGCCGGGATGGGGTTGCCGATGCGCTCTAGCAGCAGCCACGCCACCAGATGAATCGTGAAGAGATAGACAAAGTCGCTACAGAGTACCAGTCCCACGGTCATGAGTTGAATGACGGTGAGGTTGGTTTGCCCCAGGACATCCAGTCCCAGCAGACCCCAGTTGACCAGACCGCCCAAAATCCACTGAATGAAATCGGCGATGCGGTTGGTGAGATAGTTCCAGACATCTTCCCCTAGAAAGATGGACAAAATCCAGATGCGAAAGAAAAAGCCAAAGGTGGCAATGAACGTCCCGGTCAGGATGGAGGGAAACCAGCGGAATCCACGTTTCCACATGGCACCCAGTTGCACGCCGAGCAGTCCCGAGGGAATGAAAAAGAGCAGACTCAGGTAAGGCCCCATGAGAACCGAGAGGAGCAGGCCGGAGACGATCGCCGACATCCAGGAAGCCCGCAGCCCCCAGCGCAGATAGGCCAGGGCGATCGGCACGGGAAATAAAATCCGCATCCAGGGGCCGACATTGAGGTAGTAGCTGACCAGCCACAAGAGGCTAGCGGTACTGGCCAGGAATGCGGTTTCGACCAGGACTAGCGGGGGCGTTTGGATTTTGACGGGGGCAACCAGAGCGCTTTTGTTTTGAGGGGAATTTCTTTGAGCGTCTGTTTTTTGAGATTCTGTGCGGGGCGTGGTGGCCTCTTGCCAAAATTCGTCGTCCCAACCGGGCTGTTTGCCAGAGGGAACTCCCATGGGAGCGGACTCCTCCGGGGGATGAGAAGAATCTGCACCAGCAGGGGAAGGGTTGGAATTGTTGGGAAGGTTAGGATCTGCTGGATGGCTGTCGAAGGAACCGCTCATGGAAGCTCAGGGAAAATGGGGCGAATTGGCTTATCTACTTTAGCGCGACTGACCGATTCCCGATCGCCCCTGGTTCGGTATGTTCACCTTGTTCAGTGTTTACTGAACAAACTAAATCCGTTAACATAAAGACATAAAGCATTCATGAATCTCCTGAAGCACACCCCATTAGGTCGAAAGGCGTGAACCCAGATCAACCGTTTGAGCGAATTCATTTTGTTGAAGAAGTGGGTCTAATGTTTGAATTGGCCGGATTGCCGCGCATGTCGGGGCGGATCTTTGGTTGGCTTTTGATTGCTGAGCCGCCCTACCAATCCAACACGGATTTGGCGGAGGGGCTACATGCCAGCAAAGGCTCCATTAGCACCATGACCCGCATGTTGATTCAGTTGGGCTTGATTGAGCGGGTCAGTTTGCCGACCGAGCGGCGGGACTATTTTCAGATCAAGCCCCATGCCTGGTCGCAGATGACACGTCAGCGAATGGCACAGATCACCGCCTTTCGACAACTGGCTCAACGGGGACTCGATATGCTGGCCACCGAACCGCCCCACATCAAGCGCCGTCTCCAGGAAATGCACGATATCCATGCCTTTCTGGAAAAGGAACTGCCGCTGCTAGATGAGCGATGGAAGGAGGAGCAGGCAAAACAGCAGTTTCAGGGAAACGTAGAGTGAGCTTTTCTATGGGCTTTCCCTTGTGCCTCTCGATAAAGTGCGACGTTTCTCTGAGTCAGCATAGTTGACTCGCTCCAAAATCAATCATTGATGTTTAGTGGCTTTGCTCTCGAATCCCGAATGATTTAACCGCAAAGACGCAGAGACGCAGAGACGCAGAGGAAGAGGAAGAGAGGGAACAGAGGAATTACAAGAACCCCCTTTTCCCTTTCCCCCTTCCTCCCCCACTCCCTACTCCCTACTCCCCACTCCCTCCCTATGCAACTCCCTATTGGTAAAGTTCGTAACCCTACTCCCTGGCTGATTGGGCTGATCTCGGCTGGCATTTTGGGGGTTGGTGGGGTGACCTACTGGACGATTCAGAATAGCGCTAGAGTGCCTGATATTGCTGAGATGACGGTTCCGGTTGAGGCGCAGCCCCTACAAGTGCGGATTACGGCGAGCGGGACGGTGCAGCCGATTCAGTCGGTGAATATTAGCCCGAAGAATGCTGGAATTGTGGCGGAACTGTTCGTGGAGCAGGGCGATCGCGTCCGTCAAGGGCAGATCATGGCGCGCATGGAAAATCAGGAAATTGAAGCCCAGTTGCTTCAGGCTCGGGCGCGCGTTGCTCAGGCTGAAGCGCGTTTGGCAGAGGTTCAGTCGGGGAGTCGTCCTGAAGAAATTTCTCAGGCTCGGGCGCGTATTGCTCAGGCGGAAGCTCAGGTGGAACAGGCGCGATCGCGGCTCAATCTAGCGTCACAACGGGTCGATCGCAACCAGCAGCTAGCCGATGAAGGCGCAATTTCCCGAGATCAGCTCGACGAAATTATTTCCACGGGCGGCACGGCTCAGGCCGATTTGGATCAGGCACTGGCTACCCTGCGAGAACGGCAAGAAAATCTGCGGCAGTTGCAAAACGGCAGTCGTCCCGAAGACATTGCGGATGCCGAAGCCCAGGTTGCAGAAGCGATCGGCGGTCTTCGCGCCACAGAAGTGCAGCAGCAAGATACGCTGATTCGTGCGCCGTTTGATGGCATTGTCACCCAGAAGTTTGCCACGGAGGGCGCTTTTGTGACCCCGACGACCTCGGCCTCTGAGGCGACTTCGGCCACTTCAACGGCGATCGTCGCGGTTGCCCAAGGCTTGGAAGTTCTGGCGGAAGTCCCTGAAGTCGATATTCAACAACTCAAGATTGGCCAAGCCGTGGAAGTAGCCGCCGATGCTTTCCCTGGTCAAACCTTTAACGGCAATGTCAAGCTAATCGCCCCGGAAGCCGTCGTTCGCCAAAATGTTACCTCTTTCCAAGTGAGAGTCGCACTCACCACAGGCCAAAACCAGCTGCGCTCGGGCATGAACGTGGACGTGGTCTTCCTGGGGAACGAAGTGCCTAGTGCCCTGGTTGTCCCCACGGTGTCGATCGTCACCAAGGGCGGTCGCACGGGCGTTCTAGTCCCAGATGCTAGAAATAAACCCGAATTTCGTCCCGTCAAAATTGGCCTTGCCGTCGATGACAACACCCAGGTTCTAGAAGGACTGGAGTCTGGCGATCGCGTCTTCACCGACATCCCCCCCGGCTCTGAATGGGACCCCGCTCAACAGCAGGAAGAAGCTGAGAACAATCAGAGTCGCTCTTGATGAGGAGTGGATGGGTGGATGGGTGGATGGGTGGATGGGTGTTTCAAGGGATGCCCTCTCCTAAACACAAGAAATTCTTTAAAGGAGGATTTCCTGTGTTGCGAAAATGCCACCTTCTCCTACACCCATCCACCCATCCACCCTGTCACCCATCCACTCTCCCCCCCCCACTCCCCACTCCCCACTCCCTACTTCCCTATGGATTTCCTTGAGAGCATCAAAATGGCCGTCAAAACGCTGACGGCGAATAAACTCCGCAGTAGTTTGACCATGCTGGGGATTATTATTGGCAATGCTTCCGTGATTACGATGGTGGGCGTTGGGCAAGGGGCTCAGCGCTATGCTTCGGAGCAGTTTGAGTCCTTGGGGCCGAATGTGCTGTTTATTTTGCCGGGAAGCGACCAGGCGCGGAACCGATCGCTCGACCTGCCCCGCACCTTGACCCTGGAGGATGCCAATGCGATCGCCACTCAAGTCCCCACGGTCGGAGCGGTTGCCCCCCAGATTGTCAGTCAGCGCGTAGTCACCTACAGCAACAAGCGCATTGACACCAGCATCACGGGCACCAATCCCGAATTTATCGAAGTGCGCGACTTTGACCTGGAGCGAGGTCGCTTCGTCACAGATCTGGATGTGGAGCGACGCACCCGAGTCGCGACGCTGGGCGCAGATACCGCCAATAAACTGTTTGGCAACTCTGATCCGGTCGGTCAGGAAATCCGCATCCGTAATATCAGCTTTCAGGTGGTTGGCGTGTTAGAAGCGAAGGGTGCATTCCTGGGCAGCAACCAGGATGACGCGATCTACATTCCCATCAGCACGATGTCGAGCCAAATTGTCGGGCGCACCTCGCCCTATGGCACCTCAGTCAGCTTTATTTCTGTGACGGCTAGGGATGAGCGATCGGTGAGTGCGGCTCAGTTTCAAATGACGAACTTGCTGCGTCTGCGTCACAAGGTCGTGAACGAAAATGACTTCACGATTCGCACCCAAAAAGATGCGCTGGAGATCGTCGGCAATGTCACGGGAGCGTTGACGTTGATGTTGGCTGCGATCGCCGGAATCTCGCTCTTTGTCGGCGGCATCGGCATCATGAACATCATGCTGGTTTCGGTGCGGGAACGGACGCAAGAAATTGGTCTGAGAAAGGCGATCGGGGCATCCCAACAAGATATTCTGCTCCAGTTCATGATCGAAGCGATTATTCTATCGGCGATCGGCGGTCTGATTGGCACAGGCATCGGCGTTGCTGGCGTCACGCTAGTGGGAGCCGTCACCCCGTTGAAGGCTGGAGTCTCGGGGATTGCAGTCGTCATGGCGGTCGGCGTATCGGGCGGCATTGGCCTCTTCTTCGGTGTCTTCCCCGCTCGTCAGGCGGCTAAGCTCGACCCGATCGTGGCGCTGCGGACAGCTTAGGGGGAAGGGGAAAGGCGAAAGGCGAAAGGGGAAAGGCGAAAGGGGGATCATTGGAGGGTTTCTTTGAGGTCTTGAAGATAATTCTCACTTTCCCCTCATTGCCCAATTCCCTGCATCAAGCCCTGCATTAACCCCTTGAATCAATCCCTAAGTTAACCCAAGAAAATCCCTTTCCCCTTTTCCCCTTCCCCTTTCCCCTATTCCCCACTCCCCACTCCCTACTCCCCATCCCTTCCCCATGCAAACCATCATCCGTCTCGAACATATCTCCAAAGTTTACGGGTCTGAGAACACTGAAGTTCATGCCTTGCAGGATGTGAATTTAGTCGTTGAGGCGGGTGAATATTGCTCCATTATGGGGCCTTCGGGTTCGGGTAAGTCTACCGCGATGAATGTGATTGGTTGTCTCGATCGCCCTACCAGCGGCAGCTATTACCTGGATAATGTGGATGTTGCAAGGTTAAGTGACGAAGAGCTAGCGCATGTGCGGAATCGGAAAATTGGGTTTGTGTTTCAGCAGTTCCATTTGTTGCCGCAGTTGACGGCGATGGAAAATGTGATGCTGCCTATGGTGTATGCGGGGATTGCTAACAATGAACGCAAGGAACGCGCCGCAGAGGCTTTGACCCGAGTGGGATTGGCAAATCGGTTGAACAACAAACCGACGCAGCTTTCGGGGGGACAGCAGCAGCGGGTGGCGATTGCTAGGGCGATCGTCAATCGGCCTGTGCTGTTGCTAGCGGATGAACCGACTGGAGCCTTGGATTCTCACACGACGCAGGAAGTGCTGAATATTTTCACGGAATTAAACGACAGCGGTATCACGGTGGTGATGGTGACGCATGAACCGGAAGTGGCACGGCAAACGAAGCGCGTGGTGTGGTTCCGAGATGGAGAAGTGGTTAATGCTTATCTGTCACCTACGGAGATGAACCAGATGACATTGGCTCGTTAAGCTGTAAGGGTGGTGGAGCGATCGCCACTGCTCTAAATCCACATCTTTTACCAGACTTCTTACCAGTCAGCCTGATTCACTCAAATGCCTCAATTGTGACTAGACCACCCTCAATCGTCCGAATTCGTAGATCGTAGCCTCGCAGCAATTGCATCCCGATCAAAGGGACTGTTTCTGATTCATTAATATCGATGACGCGGTACTTACCATCCCAAATGACACTGGCAATATAAACTTCAAAAATACAGGAAGTTCCGTCACCTAATGTCGCGACATCACGCCCCTTCTAAGTCAGATCGAGATCGGTGATGATACTCATAGGTAGGGTTAGAAATCCTGAGAATCCTGTATCGATTACCGCATCAACGCTTTTCATGATGTCAACATTTTTCACGACAATCGGGAGCATTGCCTCACAATTCTGATTCACTTTCCCCTGCATCATAGAGTTTCTCTCAAACTCCTTGCCCCAAAGTGATAGACCGCTCTATGCCCAATCCGAATAAACCAAGTTTGAGCATCGGGATGTTGGGCAAGAAGGCGATCAGATGCGGTTACGATGTCGTCGGCTACTTCAAAGGCTCCAGTTTCAATATCAATGGCCACAATCCTACCGTGATTGCCCTCTTCAACTTGCTGGCGTACCTGAGATTCATAAATATCATCGCCCCGTCGAGCAAATTCTTCTTTGCTGTAGCGGGGCTGTCGTTGGTGAAACCTCTCCTCTGGAGAAACTGTCATAACCTTTACCTCGTTTCAAGTGGATGACCTCATTCTAAGATTAATATAAAAACTCGCCCAGCCTATAGGCCATGTGGAATCCTAATCCTCTACTAGCTCTCTGGAACAAAGTAATTGAGGCAATGCAATACGTTTACCGTAAGAGAAGATGGAGCGTATGAAAACACTAGAAGAAATCCAGCAATGGCTGAGCCAACACAAACCAGTGCTACAAGAGCATTACAAAGTGCAAGAGCTAGGTATTTGTGGCTCTTACATTAGACAGGAGCAGACGGAAACCAGCGATGTAGATGTACTGGTAGAGTTTTCGGAAACACCAAGCTTATTGAAATTTGTCAATCTAGAAAATTATCTCAGCGATAACCTTGGGGTTAAAGTTGATTTTGTTTATAAGGCTGGACTGAAGCCACGGATTGGAGAACGGATTTTGGCAGAGGTTGTATACCTGTGACTAAACGTCAAGTTGATGATTCTAAGATGACTCCAAAGATTGTGATTAGGAACGAAACTGATGATGATGTGGATGCGATCGCCAACCTAACCATCACCGCATTTGAACCTCTGGAAGTCAGCAGCCACACGGAGCAGTTTATCATTGAAGCTCTCCGCGCTGCCCATGCCCTGACGCTATCACTGGTTGCAGAACTCGATGGCCAAGTCGTTGGTCATATTGCCTTTTCTCCCGTGACTCTTTCCGAGGGTACTCAGGGTTGGTATGGACTGGGGCCTGTTTCTGTGTTGCCTGAGTATCAGCGGCAGGGAATTGGCAAAGCGCTGATCAAGGAAGGGTTATCGCGGTTGAAGGCGATGAAGGCTCAAGGCTGCTGTCTGGTGGGACATCCGGAGTATTATCCGAGATTTGGGTTCAAGAATGTTCCGGGGCTGGGGCTGGAAGGTGTTCCCCAAGAAGTGTTCTTTGCGCTGGCTTTCGATGGCCATTATCCGCAGGGCACAGTCACTTTCCACGAGGGATTCAACGCGAAGGGTTCGCAGGAAGGGGCAGAGTTGCTGGATTGAAATCTGTCAACCGGTTGCAAAGGCTAAGGTGGTTTCTGAAAAAGAAAATCCCAATTTTAAGGAGGAGTGGGGGGGGGGGNNNCCCCCCCCCCCACTCCTCCTTAAAATTGGGGATATTACTTTCTGAAAGTCGCCTAAGACAACATTAGATCAGCTCACAACATTAGATCAATCATGCTCCTTGTGGGGTTTTTGCCAGATGGCATTCGACTGACTTGACATCTGGGGAAGGAGTCTTTATATTAATAAGTAATCACTCACTTACTGTTCCACTGAGATGGCTCGTCCTCCTAAAATTAGCAACGAAGCAATTCTAGAGATCGCAAGGCAGGTTTTCCTGGAGCAGGGCATGGGCGCTTCTACCCTGGAAATTGCTGAACGAGCCGGGATTTCGGAAGCCTCCATTTTTAAGCGGTTCAACACCAAGCAGGCTTTGTTTATGGCGGCGATCGGCATTACCGAAACTCCTGCCTGGGTCAAAACCATTGCTCAAAGACAACCCAGTGCCAACCTCAAAGCAGAACTGACGGAGATTTGCACTCAGATGCTGGCGTTCTATCAGGAAGTGCTACCTCGGATCATGATGATAATGACTCCCAATCAACTGCGCCTGCCGCCCATACCGATCGATGTTCCGCCCCCCGTTCGCGATAGTCGTCTGCTGGCCGCATTTCTCCATCGCGCTATCCAAGCAGGCCATCTGCGCCCCGTCAATGCCCCGACGATCGCCGCCATGCTGGTGGGTTCCATGGTGAATTACGTCGTGTCGAAGAATTTCGAGGCTCGTCTCCCCCAGCCCATCCGCTCCGATCTCCCTGAACCCACGCCTGCCGTGTTCATCCACAACCTGATCGATATTCTTTGGTCAGGGATTGACCCCGAGCCATAATTTTTTTTGCCTCATTAATAAGTAAGTACTCACTTTTGGAATCACTCACAACCTTTTGGAGCAACCCCAATGTCCCACACTGCATCTCACCCGACTTCTGTCTCGCCCGATCGCCAGCGCTTTGCTCGCAAACCTTTGAAGTGGATCGGTGGCACAAGCTTGGCGGTACTGCTGCTGCTAGGTTCGGGGCGTATGATCGTTGGCGCGTTCTCGGGTTCTGCTTCCCAAACGCCCGTCGCCACTCAAGCCGTCCAGCGCCAAACCCTGCCGATCAGCATCACGGCCAATGGCACGATTAACGCGCAGCGATCGATTAATCTGAGTCCCAAAAGTTCAGGGGTAATTGAGCGACTGTTGGTGAATGAAGGCGATCGCGTCCAGCAAGGTCAGGTGATTGCGGTGATGGATGCGTCCAATCTCCAAGGGCAAGTCCTGCAAATGCAGGGACAGCTCGCGCAGCAGGAAGCCAATTTGCAGCGGCTGATGGCTGGGAATCGTCCCGAAGACATTGCCAAAGCCGAAGCCCAACTGGTTGAAGCCGAAGCCAATCTGCTGCAACTCCAGGCTGGCAATCGATCGCAGGAAATTGCCCAAGCTTCTGCCCGTCTTCAGCAAGCCCAGATCACCCTGGAGCAAAAACAATTGGATTTCCAACGCCACCAATCGTTGTTTGATGAGGGGGCGATCGCTCGTCAAACCCTGGATCAAAAACGAGCCGATCGCGATGTGGCGCAAAGTCAGGTTGAGGAAGCCCAACAAAATTTGGCGTTGCAAAATGCTGGCACTCGCCCGGAACAAATTGCCCAGGCTCAAGCTCGGGTGGAACAACAGCGGCAAACGGTCGCTAGCCTCCGCGCCGGGAACCGGATCGAGGATATTGACCAGGGGCGTGCCCAGGTCGAAGCCGCCCAAGGGGCACTGCAAAATATCACGGCTCAATTCAACGACACCCAAATCACTGCCCCGTTTAATGGCATCGTCACCAAAAAATACGCAGATGTCGGAGCCTTTGTCAGCCCTTCCATGTCAGGCAGTGGCGCTTCGGCTTCATCCTCGTCGATTTTGACTTTGGCTAGCGATCGCCAACATGTCATCGTCAACCTCTCCGAAGCCCAACTTGCCAAGGTCAAACTGGGTCAAACCGTGAAACTAAAGATTGACGCGATTCCTGGTGAAACCTTCACGGGCAAAGTTGAACAAATTGCGCCCCAGGCCACCATTACCCAGAATGTGACCAGCTTTGAGGTGCGGGTAAGTTTACCAAGGAGCGATCGCTTCAAGGTCGGCATGAACGCCGAAGCCGAATTTCAGATTGGCCAGTTAGAAAATGCGCTGTTTGTCCCCAATGCGGCGGTTGTGCGACAGGCGGAAGAGGCAGGCGTGTATGTCCTTGACCAGGATGGACAGCAGCGATTCCAACCGATCCAAATCGGCACCACTTCGGGCGGACAAACCGAAGTGAAATCTGGATTAAACGGCAACGAACAAGTCCTAATCAGCCCTCCAACTCCCCGAAGATCGGGCGGATTCAGCCTCCCAAATCCTGCTGGAAATACCCAATAATGAACGCTATCGAATACTGCTAGCGAATTCAGTGGAGAACAATCACTCGAAATTGAGAGGGATGGAACGTAGAGTCCGCGCACTTATCTTAGTTGATGAGTTTTGGGTGTTCCATTTCGGTATTCCATTTCATTGATGCTGTTGGCGAAACATTGTTTAACGTCATAAAGTCTACCTGGCCTCGCTGATGGGTTTCCGCCCCTCGCCCCCAACTTTGGGGAAGCCGAGCTTTCGAGTCGTTTTACAAAGAGTCTCATAGGAGTTCTTATGGCGCAATCCGAGAAGATTCATCGAATTCAAAGTCCCCCAAATTTGATACTGCTGGGAAATATTGCTTAACGTCTATTTCAATGAAGTTTGTTTAGAAATTGAGCTACGCCGCTGGGCTATTACCCCACCCTAACCCTCCCCTTTGCAAGGGGAGGGAACCGAACTTCCGGATTCTTCCTAAAGCTTATGCAATGAGTCAGACGGCTGGTTTCCACCCTTTGCAAGGGGGGACTAAGGGGGGGGTGAACCGGGAGCTTGGAGATGTTACGAAGCATTTCGCTAGCAGTATCAAAGTTGGGGGATTTAGGGGGCGAGAACCCTGGAGCGAAGACGATTGACAATGACTCATAAAACAGGTGAAAGCTCTCAGTCAATGTTCCTTTCAATCAGTGTTCCTTTCAATCAGTGTTCCTTTCAATCAGTGTTCCTTCCAGTCAGTGTTCCTTTCAATCAGTGTTCCTTCCAGTCAGTCTACTTCGTTCTGCTAAGTTTACATCTGCTGTATTAGTTCTTCGATCAAGATTGTTTTGATTTCGTGTCCTATTCCATTTATACAACGAGGATTTTCCAATGATTTCGTGGATTCGACGATCGCACTCTACCCCCAAGCCATCGGAACCCAACCCGTCGAAACCCAAGCCACCAGAGCGGCGGCCTCATACGGTTTCGCTGATTGAAATTTCTGAGATGGCCTTGGAGGCGCTTTGGAGCAACAAGCTGCGGAGTGGTTTAACGATGTTGGGAGTGATTATTGGGATTGGATCGGTGATCTCGATTTCTTCCATTGGGCAAGGGATTCAGAAATCTTCTGAGGAGAGCATTCGATCGCTGGGCACGGATGTCCTGCAAGTGGTAGCGGGTTCGGCACAGAATGGCGGTGTTAGTCAGGGACAAGGATCATTGACCACCTTAACCTGGGAAGATGCACAGGCGATCGCCCAAGAAGCCCCCAATGCCAAGGTTGTCTCAGCTTATCTGCAACGGAATGCCCAAGTGGTATACGGAGATGAGAACACTTCTACCACGGTTTACGGCACAGATCTAAACTATTCTTCAGCACGTAACACGTTTCCTGCATCAGGACGCTATTTTAACGCCGAAGAACTGTCATCGGCAGCAGCCGTAGCGGTGATTGCGCCCACGGTACAGAAAAACCTTTTTCCTACGGAGGTTAACCCGATCGGGCAGAAGATTCGAGTCCAGGGTGAAGTATACGAAGTGATTGGCGTGATGGAAGTCAAAGGCGCACAGGGGCCGCAAGACCGTGATGATGCCGTGTATTTGCCGTTAACGAGTATGTCTGCCCGACTGATTGGCAACAACTCGCTGATGGGCGTTTCGGTGAATGGAATTTACATTAAAGGCGAAAACGAACAGCAGCTAGAAACCATCAAATTCCAGGTTGAAAACATTCTCCGGCTGCGCCACAACATTGCAACTCCCGCCGATGACGATTTCCGCATTATTAACCAAGCGGATATTTTAGCAACGCTCAACACCATTTTGGGATTGCTGACGGTGATGATTGTGGCAGTTGCGGGCATTTCCTTAGTGGTGGGTGGCATTGGCATTGCCAATATCATGCTGGTGTCTGTGGTGGAGCGAACCCGCGAAATCGGCGTTCGCAAAGCCCTGGGAGCAACCGATCGCGCCATTCTCAGCCAGTTTCTCGCCGAATCCATCATCATTTCAGTGATTGGCGGCACGATCGGCATCGCCACGGGCATTGGCATTACCTTTGTGGCCGCCACCGCATTCCAGTTCACCTACACTCTTTCTGGCAGCGCAATTCTGATTGGTTTTGGCCTATCCAGTTCGGTTGGTTTGCTGGCTGGGGTGATCCCGGCTCAAAATGCCGCCAAACTTGATCCGATTATTGCGCTAAGAGGGGATTAGTAATCGTAGGTTGGGTGAAACCCAACACCCTACTAGAGCGCTTGGGATGAATTCGTTGATTCTGTCCCTGAATCGAGATTGACGGCTGTGACGTTGGGTTACGCTGCGATCCACCCAACCTACAGTCTAGATTTTGAATTTTGGATTCGCACGCTCTGAGCCGATCAAGCGCGGAGCATGTCATGGAATGAGCTAGATCTGTCAAGGGGGACACGATGATGGACACGATGGTTACTATGAGAGACACGATGATTACGCTGGAAAATATTATCAAGACTTACCAGATGGGTGAGATGTCTGTCCCAATTCTCAAAGGGATTGATTTGAGTATTGCTCAAGGAGAGTATGTGGCGATTATGGGGGTTTCGGGTTCGGGTAAATCCACGCTAATGAATATCATCGGCTGTCTCGATCGCCCCACCAGTGGCCACTATTATCTGGAAAACCGCGACCTGACCACCCTGGACAAAGACGAACTGGCCTATATCCGCAATCAGCGCATTGGCTTTGTCTTTCAACAGTTCAACCTGCTGCCCCGTGCCACCGCTCTCGAAAATGTCATGCTGCCCATGGTTTATGCGGGTATTCCGAAAGCCGATCGCCGTACCAGAGCCACAGAAGCTTTACAACAGGTCGGACTGGGCGATCGGCTCAACAACCGTCCCAACCAGCTTTCGGGAGGCCAGCAGCAGCGAGTGGCGATCGCCCGTTCCCTAGTCAATCATCCCGCCCTATTACTGGCCGATGAACCGACTGGAGCCTTGGATACCCAAACCTCCCAAGAAGTCATGCATCTCTTCCACGACCTGAATGAACAGGGCATTACGGTCGTCTTGATTACCCATGAACCGGATGTGGCGGCACAGGCTAAGCGGACGATTCAGGTGCAGGATGGGTTGGTGGTGGGATGAGGGAGGCAAAATCCGCAATCTAAAATGGGATAAGATGAGGGGCGATAGTTCGGATTGATTTACCCCTTCTCTTGCCTTTGCCATGCTAGATTTTGAGCAAAATGCCCTGGATGATTTGGTGCAGCCTGCGGTGCTAGTGACGATTATTTGTGAGCCACTGCTGCAGGAGAGCATTGTGGGCTTTCTCAAAAACCTCAAGGTCAAAGGCTATACGGTCAGCCAAGTGGCAGGGGAAGGCCGCTACGAACCGCAGGATTTGCCCCAGTCTGTGGCCAAGTCTGAGTCCACTTCTGGAGAGACGGATGCTGCCGTTGGGGTTGCCACTCTGCGAGAGACGACGGTGGAAATTAGAGTCCTGATGTCCAAGGAAATTTCTAATGTGGTGCTGTATGCGCTCAAGGAGCAGCAGCGGCATTTTGCGATCGTTGCCTATCGCCAAACCGTCGAAGCCCTAGCCGAGCGGTGATTCCCGCAAGAGGAAATCTCAATACAAGCTCAATGTGAAGAGGACGTGGCTTTGCCACGCCCTCTTCCAATGGAGGATACTTTCTCAAAATTGCCTAACGATTGGTGCCCGTGAGGAGGATGTAGGTTCCTAGGATCATGATGGCGACCGCCACTCCCGCAGACCAGGCCTGGTGTTCGCTCCGCAGTGTGGTGCCGCGTTTGGCCTGAATCGTTTCCACATCAATCCAGGGCGTTGCTCCCCGCCGAAACCATCCGGTTACCGTCACTGGCTCATTCATTAATTTGCGAGGACGCAGCGGCTGGGGCATCAGATTCCCGAGGGTTCCCAGGTTTGAGGTGTGATGCAGTGGAATTGAGCCGCTTTCGGTACGAAGGATCAGGTCTTGGTGCAACCAGTTATTAAATCCTTTGCGCCCCAGTAGATCGCCTTGAATCCGCACAGGCTGGCTATCGATGGGCAACTGGGTAGGTTCCCGCATCAAATCGGGTAAGGCCGGATCATGCTGGAGGTTGCTGTGCTTGATGTCGGGGAAGAGGGTATTGATCCGTAGCAACAGGCCAAAACTTAGACCCATAAGTGGACAGCCCAGCAGCAGAGAGCGATCGCCCATCATCCAACTCAGCGCAAACCAACGCGCCTGCTCGGCAATCCACCCCGTCGTCCACAGCAGTCCCACCAGCCCAAACCCGATCGCCATACCCCAGTAGGGAGACATTTGCAATCGAAATTGGCGTTTTAGCTGGCGGCTTTGAACGGGCTGGGGTTTTGACCAGGTGAGTTCTGGGGTTAAGCGCCAATGCTGGGCGTAGAGCGAGAGGAGATGGAGGCGATCGCCCAAGGGAGGATGACTATTATTGAGCATTAACCAACGCCGATAAGGCGCACTCCGATCCCACTCTAGATCCTGGGGATCGGGAATTTGGCTATAACTCAAGGCGCTGTGATAGCCCAACGGCAGCAGTAATTCAAAACTTTCGAGCAGGGCACTGGTTTGTTTTTGTCGCTGAATTTCTCGATTAATACCCATGCTGACCTTGACTAAAGCGCGGGTCAGTCCGTTGGGATTTCCGGTTAATTCGGTGGCGGCGCGATCGCTGTAATAATGCCGCATTCGCGAAAGCCACAGCCCCCCCGTTCGACACAAGCGGTACAGACCATAGCCGATCGTCGAGACAGCCACCGCCAGGGTTTGGAGAACACGGTCATGCTGGCGATCGCCCCAAGCCGCTACATTCCAGTAAACCCGATAGGGTAGCTGTGCCACCAAGGTGATCCAAGAGAGCAGCGCAAAATCCCAATAGCTCGTATGCGCTAACTCAGCCGCATACAGGGCGGCAATTTCATCGTCCACTAATTGTTCCAGCAACCCGCGACTGACCACAAACCGGGTGAATCGGGGAAAATGCCCATAGGCAAACAGCAGAGGCGCGTTGTCCGGTAGCAGTTCCAATCGGGGCAAGGGGAGGCGGCGTTGACTATAGACGCGCTTCAGCAAGCGCACGGCCTCGGGGCTATAGCGCTCCAGGTCAGTCAGGCTAAAGGATTGGAGCGCATAGGCTTTTTTGAGGCTCACCTGCATCAGCCAGGGCGAAACCGCACCCAAACCCAACAAAATGGGAATCAACAAAACTCTGAAGTCGTGGTTAAAGGCCGCATAGCGCCGTAGATTAATCGGCCAGCTAATCTGCCACAGCACCCAGTTCAACAGAATTTGCAGCACCCAGGGCAAGGCACAGATCAATCCTAGAAACACAATAATGGTAACTGCTTCAACCCCCCACATCTGGGTCATATCCACTTTGCCTAACCCAGTCCATTTCTGCGCTCGGCCTGCTTGCTTCCAAGTGGGAATAGGCTTTTTCACCAGGTCGCTGGGCGAGGGGTTGGCCTCGGTGAAGTCTGTGTTGAAATCTGTGTTGAAGTCTGTTGCAGAACCCGTCTTCTCTGGAGTCGATGTCGCAGAAGATCTTGGATTGGAAACGGATGCTTCTCCAGGAGTGGTGCCGGGTTTGGCTTTGTCTTGTTGCTGTGGAGAGGGCTGGGTGGGGGATGGGGCGATCGCATCTCCTCCTCGCCCCCGAATTACAGGTCTTGAGGCGGACGGCAAGGCATCCGTTTCGTTCAAGGGCACAAACCCGGTTAGATCCTGTGCCGTGAAGTCTCCTGGAATTTCTACGTCAGAAGCGTCAGAGGACACTTTGTCTTGTGATGAATCAGAAGGCTTCGAGTCCGTCTGACGATTCAGCCGCTGCTGCAATTCTGCGTAAGTCTGCGTCGCCCAGGTTTTGACCTGCGGATGGGGATGTTCTAGCAAGGACTGACAGCGGGCGATCGCCGATTCCACCTTGCCCGTGCGGACATAGGCTTTGACCAATGCCATCTGTGCCTGGGTAACGGAGGTGGCGTGGGAACTGGACAAACAGACTGCTTCTAAGGGGGCGATCGCTGCCCCATAGTCCTTGCGCTTCATGGCCGCCATGCCCTCCGCCAAAGCCTGGGTGGCTTCTGCCTCAAAGGCCGATTCCCCGCCGTCTAAGTCAGTCCCCATCTGGTCAAAAAGATTACTCATACCCCTTCATTCCCGTCGATTTGCACGGCCATAGCATACCCTGATTGAGTTTATTATGTGTCCCCTGGGAAAGGGGAAAGGGGAAAGGGGAAAGGGGAAAGGGGAGACCCTAGAAAATCTTCGACAATTCGCTGTTTCATACATCGATTACCCTTTTTCCTCAAAGAGAAGGGGGAAATGGGAGATCCTGGACAATCTTAGACGATTCACTGTTTTATGCATCGATCGCCCTTTCCCCTTTTCCCTTTCCCCTTTCCCCCACTTTCTCCTCCCGTGTCTTCCCCAAAAGGATTGGGCATATTGAAAATGTCTTGTTGAATCCTGTGATTTCAATGATCACTCTTTTATCCCTACTCAAATAAATTGCTGAATACAGAAGTGAACTATTCCCTTGATTTGCGGCCTCAGCGATCGCTCCACTCGCTCTACCCCATGCTGGCGATCGCGCTTGTTTATTATTTCATGGCAAAATTAGGTCAGTATTTGGCCATTCCGCCGGGGTTTATTACTCCGGTTTATGCGCCTTCAGGAATTGCCTTGGCGGTGTTGCTGCGTCGGGGGAATTTTTTGTGGCCGGGGATTGGGGCTGGTGCGGTGGTGGCGGCAAGTTGGGCGCTTTGGGCGAATACGGGGGATGGGGCGATGGCGATCGCTTCAGGGGTGGGAATTGCGATCGGGTCAGTGCTTCAAGCCTGTCTGGGTGCGTGGCTGCTGCGCCGTTGGGTTGGGGGAGAGACGCTTTTTCAAAATGCCCAGAACATTTTTAAGTTTGCTGGGATTGAATTGTGGGTTTGTATGGTCAGTCCCACCTTTGGTGCGACGGCTTTGCTGCTGGGTGGGTTCATTGCTCCCGCAGAATTTCTCAATAGCTGGACGACCTTCTGGCTTGGGGATTATGTGGGCGTGCTGGTGATTGCGCCGTTGCTGTTGATTTGGGGTGGCGATTGGATGGGGAATGGGGAAGAGGGGCAACAGGGTTTCAGCCCAAGCTTGGCGGCACCGCCCATTCCGTTCCATTTTGTGCAGGCGATCCGTCAACGTGGGCTGGAAATTAGCGCTTGGCTCGTTCTTTTGGGAACTGTCAGTTATGTGGCGTTTGGTACGGCTTATCCAATTGAATACATGCTGGTGCCGTTGCTGGTGTTAGCTTTGGCGGGGGCAATTCGTGGCACCAGTTCCTTTAACCGCAGCACCTTGAATGAAACTTTGTTGTTGCTTCAGGCGTTCATTGGGGCGATCGCGCTCACGACTCTAACCCTCTCGGCGGTGATTGTCGAACGGGAACAGGCCAAAGCCAAACTTGAACAACTGAACACCGATTTAGAATCCAAAATCATAGCCCGCACAACGGAACTGAGTCTGGCTAAACAGCACTTAGAAGATCAGGTTCAGGAGCGCACCGCTAGCCTCACCCAGGCTCTCGCCGAACTGACTGACACCCACGAAAGTCTAAAGCGAACTCAACTCCATCTCGTGCAGACAGAGAAGATGTCTTCTTTGGGACAACTGGTCGCTGGAGTCGCCCATGAAATTAATAATCCCATTAACTTCATCTACGGCAACCTCACCTACGCCAGAGCTTACACGAATGATTTACTGCAATTCATCAACTTGTATCAAGAACTCACGCCTGATGCTCATCCCTTGATGGAAACTGCCCTACAAGAATTAGATTTGCCCTTTATTGCCGCCGATCTGCCCAATTTATTTTCCTCCATGCGAAGTGGAGCCGATCGCATTAAGCAAATTGTCCTTTCCCTGCGTAACTTTTCCCGGCTGGATGAAACGGGAATTAAAGCGGTGGATATCCATGAAGGCATTGAGAGCACACTGGTGATTCTCGAACATCAGTTGAAGGAAACTGGCGATCGCCCTGCCATCCAGGTGATCAAAACCTACGGTCAACTGCCTCTGGTTCACTGCTATGCTGGACAACTGAATCAGGTGTTTATGAATATTTTGTCCAATGCGATCGATGCTTTAGACACAACAACGAAGATGACTTGTGTGATTCCACCTGAAAAGAACTTGGACAGGACTGAGAAAATCACAGAGACAAAACCGACAATCAGCGAAGCAAAACTGTTACCTTCCCTATCCACTCAGCTTCAACCCACGATTCACATCGACACCACGATCTGTGATCGGCAGG
>JALOOP010000258.1 GCA_025454315.1 Oculatellaceae cyanobacterium Prado106 | reverse complement strand
CCCACTCCCCACTCCCCACTCCCCAAAAAAATGCCAAACACCGCCATCCTCTGCGTAGACGACGAAAGCGTTGTCCTCAATAGCCTCAAAATGCAGCTTCGCAATGCCTTTCAGGATCGCTTTCTCTATGAGATCGCCGAGAGTGCGGATGAGGCGATGGAACTTTTGGATGAATTTGCGGCGCAGGATATTCGGGTGCTATGCGTCGTTTCGGATTGGTTGATGCCGGGAACGCGAGGAGATGCGTTTTTGATTCAGGTTCACCAAAAATTTCCCGATATGATTAAAGTAATGCTAACGGGACAAGCGGACGAAAGCGCGATCGCCCGGACGATCGCTCAGGCCAATTTGTACCGTTGCCTCCATAAACCCTGGAATCGGGATGAACTGATTGCCACCATAGAATCTGGCATAGCTTCTTTACGGCAGGATGAATAGCGGTATGACAAAACCCGTCGTGATTTGTGTAGATGATGAACCCGCGATTCTGGAAAGCTTGAAAGTTGAGCTAAAGCGAATCCTGGGCGAAGAGTGTTTGGTCGAAACCGCTGAGGGTGGGGCCGAAGCGCTGGAATTGCTGTCGGAATTGCAGCAAGATGACTATGAAGTGGCGCTCGTCCTCTCGGACTACATCATGCCCGACATCAAGGGTGACGAACTGCTCAAGCAAATCCACGACCGATCGCCCCAAACCCTCAAGATCATGGTGACCGGACAGGCCGATTTGGCCGCAGTCGGCAATGCCATCCGCCATGCCAAGCTCTACCGCTATCTGCCCAAACCCTGGAGTTCCGAAGACCTGCGAATGACGGTGGTGGAAGCAGTTCACACCTATTTACAAGACCGCAAGCTAGAAACCCAGAATGTCCGGCTTCAGCAAACCAATCAGGAACTGCACGACACGATCGTTCACCTGAAGCAACTCGAAGCCGATCTCCAGCGATCGGAGGTGAAGCTCAATGAGATCTTGAATAGTGCGATCGCCGTCATTGTCAGCCTCCGAGTCTACGAAAATCGCGAATGGGAGTACGAATACTTTTCCGCCGGATGTCAACTGCTCTACGGCTACAGCGCCACCGAACTGATGGCAGACAAAACCCTGTGGATCTCCCGAGTTTTACCGGAAGATCGTTCCGTGGTGGCATTGCCCTACCGGGAAATCTTCGCCGAAGAATCCACCACCAACGAATATCGCTTCCGTCGCCGCGATCACACCGTCCGCTGGATTGCCGGAACCCTGACCTCCCGCTACGACCCCTGTATCGGCTGCTGGCTGGTGACCATTGTCGATACGGACATCACTGAGCGCAAACAACTGGAGTCTTTGCTGCGATCGCAAGCCGAACGAGAGCGCCAGTTTGCCCTCCAACAACTCGAACTCCACCGTCAGACTCAGCAAATCAACGCAGATCTAGAACACCAGGTCAACATCCGCACCTCCGAACTGCGGATGGCCTACGAAACCGAATCAACCCTTAAACAAATTACCGAAAAAGTCCGAGACTCCCTGGACGAAAACCAGATTTTGCAAAGCGCTGTAGAAGCCCTGGCGCAGCGGCTTGGGGTGGGCAGTTGCAACGCAGCCCTCTTTGACCTAGAGCAGGGCACCTCCACAATTCGCTTTGAGGCCACCAACTTTATTCCCCCGTCTCAGGGACGGGTGTCGCGGATGGCCGACTTTCGTGAAATCTATGACCAACTCCTGCAAGGCTGGCACTTCCAGTTCTGCTCTCTGATTTTGAGTCCCAGCCGGGGCAAGGTGTCGATGCTAGTCTGTCCGATTTCAGACGATAAGGGTGTCCTAGGAGACTTATGGTTAGTCAACCAGGCTGATTGTGAATTTGGCGATCGCGAAATCAACCTGGTGCAGCATGTCGCCACCCAATGTGCGATCGCCCTCCGCCAAGCCCTGCTCTTCCAAAAAGCCCAGGCGCAGGTGGCCGATCTGGAGCGGCTCAACCAAATGAAGGACGACTTTCTAAGCACGGTGTCCCATGAGTTGCGATCGCCCCTGTCCAACATTAAAATGGCCATCCAAATGCTGGACTTGACTTTGGGGAGTCCCGGCGGTCATGGGTCAAGCTCAGGGACATCCAGCGATCGGCCTGTGAATGCCCTGTCGCCCAACGCCGATCGCTATCTGCAAATTCTCAAGGACGAATGCCAGCGCGAAATCAATCTGGTCAACGACCTGCTCGACCTGGCACGGCTAGATGCCCAGACCGATCTCCCCATTCCCATCCTGGTCGATCTCAAGGACTGGATGACCCGTATGGCACAACCCTTCGCCGAACGCGCCCTCAGCCAAGAGCAACAGTTCACCCTCGACCTAGCCGACGATCTGCCCTATGTCCAAACCGATCTCTCCGACCTGGAGCGCATCGTCTCGGAGCTGCTCAACAACGCCTGCAAATATACGCCCTCCCAAGGAAAAATCACCGTGGAAGTGCGTGCCGATGATGAGGTAACGATTCGAGTCGTCAACACGGGCATGGAAATTCCGGATGATGAGCGCGATCGCATCTTCGACAAGTTCTACCGCATCCCCCAAAACGACCCCTGGAAACACGGCGGCACAGGTCTAGGGCTCGCCCTCGTCAAAAAACTCACCGAACGTCTGGGAGCCCAGATTACAGTCAGCAGTTCCAACCATCAGACGGTTTTTCTGCTGAAACTGCCGCTGGTGGAGGCGGCTGTTAGCCGGAAATAGGGAAAAGGGAAAAGGGGAAGGGGGAAAGGGATTACCTGGATTAAGTTTCTGAGAAATCGAAGAAAATTTCATCGCTCCTCCTCATTGAGTGACTGTTGAAGTCTCGAAGCTGCCTAGTTTTCAGAGATGGCGCAGAGGAAAAGGTGAACGCCGAAAGAGAACCATGAGTTGGATTTGGGACGCAATCCAAGGGAATTCCCCATCTTTCCCCCATTGCGCCTTCATTACCCAATTCCAAGAACCAGCCTAAGATCCCCCTTTTCCCTTTCCCCTTTTCCCCTTCCCCCCCTTTGATGAAAGAACGTTCAGCCCCTAGAAAAGGGCATCTTCTAGTAGGAGTAGAGATCGAAAAGGCTCTGCTGGA
Organism: Oculatellaceae cyanobacterium Prado106; assembly: GCA_025454315.1. GTDB lineage: Bacteria > Cyanobacteriota > Cyanobacteriia > Elainellales > Elainellaceae > Prado106. Next base: position 7,137 of record JALOOP010000258.1, on the reverse strand, counting down.
ATCATCGTCACTGCTTGAGGATCGACCTGTGTCCTATCTCAATTTCATTATTGGCGCGGCTACCTTTGACCATAGCGGATTGCCGAAGGAATATTATGTAACGGCAGACAGTCATGATGTCAGTTGGGTACAGACTATTTTTCAGGGGTTGGGGCTACAGGCGCTGTTGACCGTGAGCCTGAATCTACAGGGCAGTCAGCATATTGTGATTCAGAGTAAGGAATATCGGGCGATCGTCATTCGGCAGCGAGTCCTGTACCTGGCGCTGCTGATTGGCCCTTCGGAAGTACCGCTCTCCCAGGAGTTTGTCCGCTGGGCTGAAGCGCTCGACCCCAGGACGCTGAAAAACCATGAGCGATTTAGTGTTGCGTAATGCATCCATCGGGCAAATCACGCCCTAGAATGAAAGGGTAATATTAAGCGTTGTAAAGCAGTCATGTCCCAATCTCCCTCCTCCCCAGAACCCTCCGTCTCGCCCAAAGTCCAGGAACCCAAGTTTGGCTTCAACAGCTATGCCGAACGTTTGAACGGTCGAGCCGCAATGCTGGGCTTTGTTTTGACGCTGGCGATCGAATATTCTACAGGTCAAGGTTTGCTGTCCTGGTTAGGGCTGTAAATTTCACTTTGGATTGCAAGAGTTGGATTGCAATGATGAAGGTTGATAAATCCATCAGGGAATTAATTCTCATGATCGCCGGGTTTTCCAGGTTCTAGTTTCCTGATTTATCGGTCTAGATACTGGTTTGTAAGGACTGAAGTCCTTGCTACAAGCCTGTTTGTAGTGAGGACTTCAGTCCTCTTCAGGGCAAGCATCGCCGGATTAGAACTTGGCAGAACTCGGCGATTCCAAGAAGCAATTCCTGGATTAATTTATCAAGTCTCATTGTTGCAATCCTTGGTTTGAAACCTTTAGATCGCAACATGAGCTAGGTGCAGCGTTGTATCAGGATCATATCCATCATCATTGAAAAAAAATCAGCATTAGAAAGGGAGACTGTCCAAAGTACAGTCTCCCTTTTGTTTTCCTTTATTCTCTTGCAGAGTCGTTGAAAAATTTGGGTTAGATCAGAAATCTGGCCAGGACGTAGATTGCGGCGGCTACCAGTTGCATCAGCATGACGGGGATGCCGTAATGCAGGAAGGTTTTGAATAGGATGCGCTTGCCGTGCTGTTCGGCGATGCCTGCGGCCACAATGTTGGAGGAAGCGCCGACCAGGGTGCCGTTGCCGCCTAGGGTTGCGCCAAACATCATGGCGTAAAAGAGGGGCAGAACGGCGATCGGGAACTGTCCCTGAAACCCTGGATTCAGCACCTCTGAGCCTGCCAACCCGACATTCACCATGTATTCCTTGAGCAGAGGGATTAGCGCTACTACGAGAGGAATATTAGGCACCACGCTGGAGACTAATCCGACAAAAAACAACAGAAAAATACTGCCCAAAGCAATATTGGTGCCCAACATTGTGGAGAAAACTCCTGAAAGACCCGAGATCACGCCTGTTTTTTCCAGTCCGCCAATCAGCACAAAAATGCACATGAAGAACAGCAGCGTACTCCAATCCACATCCCGGAGAATGTGATTGACGGTGTCAATTTTGCTGTGATGCGCTAGCAGCATGGCTAGGGCGGCTCCCATGAGTGCCACTGCGGCGGGGGAAATGGGGACGGGCAGCGATTCACCCACAACAAAAAAGGTGAGGACAAAGCCGACAATGCCTGCGCCCAAGGCCAAGACGCGGGGATGGTTAATGGTGGGGTGGGGCAAGTTATCCAGGCTAGCCAGCTTCATGTTCCAGATCTTGGGGAAGAGGAAGGGCAGCATCATGACGACCGTTGCGATCGCCACCACACCCCCCAAGCTCAACCGTCCTAGATAATCTGTGAAACTAATATTAATCGCATCACCCACCAGGAAGGTGGCCGGATCGCCCACAAGCGTCAACAGCCCTGCACTATTGGCGACGAATACCATGAGAATCAGCAAAGGCACAAAGTCCACGCCAATTTCCTCCGCCATCGGAGGAATCAGGGGAGCCAAGAGCATCACCGTTGTCGCATTGGGTAAGACCGCACAAATCGGCGTGGTAATCGCCACAATGCCCAGCAAGAGCCGCTTGCCTTCGCCCTTGGCCAATAAAACCATTTGGGTAGCGAGATAGGCAAAAATATTAGTCGGTTCAAAGGCGCGCACCAGCACCATTACCCCAAAAAAAAGCGCCAGGGTGCCGTGACTTTTGCTGATATATGCCACGGCCTCATTCAAGCTCATGACATGGGAAAAGATCAGCAGGAGAGCGCCCAAAAAGGCGGCGATCGTCAAATGCACCCACTCCGTCATGACCAGAATAATCACACCCACAAAAGTCATCGCCGCTACGATGGCTTGCCAATTTTCCACAGCACTTTCTCCTTTTCAATTATGGTTTCAATTGCGGATCGTGCAGCAGGTCTAATACGGTTTCCCGATGCTCTAGTCCAATGCTCTGGCTCGATGGCCTCAATTGATACCGTCTCTACAATCAGCCCAATCAACAGGAAAGGATGTCACGAACCAATCATGCTTCAAAACAGCGGTCTGCAAGCCTGCTTGTCCGAGAACAAAGCCAAGTTTGTACGCCAAGAAACATGACGCAAATCCCATAACAGGAATTGCCAATCATGAGGAAGCTGATGAGAGCAATGCAAATGAGTCAATGCTGTCTCTTCAGTCCCTCCCGGTGCCGACGGAGTTAGCTGACGGGCGAGAACTGGGAGTGTTCTTCTCTAGAACCTTAAGTGCCTGACCTAAATCAAGCCTTTATGCCTTAAGCCTTTATGCCTTAAGATGTCTAAAAATTTGCCCCAAGATGGATGGTATTCCCGAGGACTGGGATGCAATCATAGACCAGGTTAATGCTTTGCATAGACTGGATTTATCATTGCAGCAATGTCATCGTTTGCCTGCATTGCAGAATGCAGGGAACCTGACGCATACCAGGTGGTTCCTCCGCTCGGGGGCGATCGCAGATTCGACTCAAACTCAGAGGATTAAGCGAACTGAGCCGCACCCGATTAGGCCGACTTAGATTTGATTTATCGTAGCATTGTGGCTCTGTTTCATCAATGGAAGGGGAGTGGGGAGTGGGGAGTAGGGGAGTGGATGGGTGGATGGGTGGATGGGTGGATGGGTGGATGGGTAATTCTAGGTGGGAAATGTTCAAACCAATCCATTGATCGAGTTTTAATCCTTCTTATTTCTATGGGTTGCAGAACTAATGCAAATAAATTTCCTTTTTCCTCCCCTCTCTTTTAAGGATGATTTAAGGATGAACGGTGTAGCAATTTGTAGCAGGGAAGAAAAATGGGAAAGAGGTAGGGAGGAAAAATAGAAGAGGAGACATGAGCAAAGAAGAATTCTAGATTCGTTCACCCATCCACCCATCCACTCATCCACCCATCCACCCATCCCCCTCTCCCCCCATGCAACCTGGATTCACTCAGTACCAAATTAAATTACTGGCTGCATTGTTGATGCTCTTGGATCATATTGGGGCGGTTTTGTTGCCGGATGTGATTTTGCTGCGGGTTTTGGGGCGGTTGAGTTTTCCTTTGTTTGCTTGGTTGTTGGTGCAGGGGGAAGCGCATACTCGGAATTTTTGGCGGTATTTTTTGCGGCTGTTGCTATTGGGATTGATTGCTCAGCCTATTTACTGGTTTACGTTTGGGAGCGATCGCCTCAATATCCTATTCACTTTAGCTTTGGGGTTGCTGTGTTTGCGGGGGGTACGGCGGTTTCCTAGACTGGGGTTGCTGATTGGGGTGGGTGTAGGGGCGATCGCAATGGTGCTGGACGCAGAATATCAGTGGTATGGCATTGGCATGATTTTGTTGATTCAACAGTTTCGACATCAATGGGAGTGGTGGATCGGATGGTTAGGGCTTCACTTTATCTTTTTTGCGGTGATGCCTGATTTTGGGTTGTTTCAGTTGCCTGCTTTATTTTCCCCCGTTTTATTTATGTTGGCGACGAAAGAACAAGGGGCAAGGGCGCGCTGGTTTTATGCCTTTTATCCAGGGCACTTATTGGTGTTGTGGGGCGTGAGAGATTTATTGGTGGAGAAGCTGGGCAGTTTTGGATTTTAGAGGTTGGATTTTAGATGGCTAGATTCTTGGAAGGAGATTCAGAAATTCACTAAACCTTCTCAAATTGCATAAGGAAGATGCCTATTAGATATCACTTAGAAAGTCACAGCTTGAAATCGATGTAGAGATGCCGTGGTTGTTGCGGTGTTTCTGCATTTTTTTTGCTGAAGTAACCTGTGCGTTTGCAACAAGAATCTATTGAATTCTGAGTATTGCCTTAGCAATGTAAATAAATTAAAGAATTTTCACCAGATTTTGCTATTTAGAGATTTCTCACAGGTTCTTTCTCAGGATTCCTGTAAATCTCTCCAAGCTTTCGGTTCTCGCTCCTCAGTTTCCAACTTTGGGGAGCCGAGCAGTCCAGGAATCTCTATTGAGCGATCGCAGAAATTTCATCAAACTCATTGAGCGATCGGCAAGGCTTCATCAAACTCAAAGTCCCCCAGAATTGGGGGATTTAGGGGGCGCACACCCTGGAAGCGAAGCCAATTTCACTGATCTATGCACAGTGAAGTGCCAAAGAAAAGTTTGTGGCGCGATCGCCCTTCCCCACTCCCCACTCCCCACTCCCCACTCCCCACTCCCCACTCCCCACTCACCCAAAGTCCGACATCCCCCCACCCCTAACACCCGACGTTTCCCGACTTTTTCAGACTGGCCAAATCCGAGAATCCGCATAGTCTAGTGGGCATGGCTGAAACAAGCATGGCTCAATTCCAAACGGGATGAATCAAGCCTTGTGGATGCACCAGATTAAACCGTGCATCGATGCCACAGACTAGCAGGGAACTGTCATCGGAACAAATTTGGAACACTAGAAGATTCCTCAAAAAACAAACTTAATCCACACAGGAGACAACGACAATGGCAACTCGTAGACAATTTGGCACCCCTAGCGCAGATGATTGGACTGGAACCGGAGCAAATAACATCTTTGAAGCAGGGGATGGAAACGACACCTGTCGAGGAAAAGGCGGCAGTGACCTAATTGATGCCGGAAAAGGCAACGACTTTGTTGATGGCGGTGCGGCTGGAGATTCGATCGAAGGCGGTGCAGGCAGCGATGATCTCAGAGGAGGTTCTGGAGATGATACCATTTCGGGCGGGGCAGGCAACGACAAGATCAACGGCGGCAAAGGCGATGATACCCTAGACGGAGATTCAGGTCGAGATACAATCTCGGGTGGCGAAGGTGACGACACGTTGGATGGTGGATCTGGTGCTGATAAAGTATCTGGAGATGCTGGCGATGATAATGTCAGTGGCGGAACCGGAAACGATCAGCTTAGCGGCGGAGACGGTGATGATTTCGTCTCTGGGAACAAGGGCGATGACACCATGCTCGGCAATGCAGGAAATGATACGCTAGACTGGGATGATGGCGATGGCAACGATATTATGAGTGGTGGTGACGGCACCGATACCATTGAAGTGGACGGTTCGGAGACACTGGGCGACAACTTCGTGTTAGGCAAAAACACCGAAGGCAAAGCCCGCTTCGATCGCGTGGGGGTAGACGGACAGCCCGTTGGCCAGTTTAATCTAATTGTCGATACGGCTGAAATCTTTGATGTCGATGGCAAAGCAGGCAATGACACCTTCATTGTCAATGACCTAAGTAACACTGGCGTTCTGGAAGTGCAGTTTGAAGGTGGGGAAGGCAACGATCGCCTCGATGCCCGCAACACCAGTACCCACATGGTGGCCAACGGTGGCGCAGGTGACGATATCCTCGCTGGCGGCACCGGAACCATCCCCGGCCCCAACAATTCAGTCCTGGGTGATACGCTCACGGGCGGCACAGGGAAGGATCAGTTCCAATTCCTGGTCGATCCATTCGCAGGTGGTAATCCAGGGCAAAACGTCAACCGTCCGGATGTCATTACCGACTATGAGCAGTTTGGCGTCGATAGTTTGGCCTTTGACAAGACGAAGTTTGGCATCAATGAATTCAAATTCCAGAATGCTGACGTCACCCAACTCCAGGATGGCAACCTGCTGGTTCTGCAGGGGAGATTTGCCAATGCAGGGCAAGCGGCACAGGCGATCGCCGCCAACGCCAACATCAAAGCCACCAAAGGCATCTTCGTCTACTACAACGACACCCTCGGATTCAGCCGAGTCGTCCACTCCGAAAACCTCGCAGACGGCGGACGGTTCAGCGTCCAGGCCAACCTAACCAACCTGAATTCAGCCGCCCTCCAGGCCAACTTCACCGCAGCCGAGTTTGCGTTAGTTTAGTTGCTGGTTTGGGATAGCTAGCCGGGGAAGGGAGGGGGAAAGGGAAAAGGGGGAGCATGGATGAATCTTGGAGTGAATCGAAGATGAATCCTTGAGTGGCTCAAAGAGGATGTTGCTGAATTATGCGGTGAAAGGTGCAGAGTTGCTTCCATGAGCCATCCTGGCAGTTCTCTGAGTCTCTCAGAGTTGAGAAACGTTGATCTTCAACGCTTCCCATACGAACCAGAGGACATCATCAAACCACTCAGCAACACCTCAAAGCGAATTTCCCCTTCCTCCCTCCCCGATCAATCCTCTGGAACAGCCCAAGCCCCCCCTTTCCCCCTTCCCCTTTCCCCTTCCTCCCCACTCCCCACCATGCTACTCGGCTTCCTCCCAACCCCAGAACCCCCTGCTTTAGTGCGAGAAGACCTTTACTTTGGTCGGCGCATGGAGACGGGGGCGATCGTGCCGGAGCGGCTGTTTCGTGATTTTCTCAATCGAGAGGTGACGCCGCGTTTCCCTCGGGGGTTGACGGTTTTGAATATGGCGATGGGTGGGGTGGGGCTGGGTTCTGGATGGCAAGATCCGGGGAAGGTGGTTTCGTTGATTTATGAGAATACTGCTGAGAACCAAACGGCGATTCAGCAGATTGTTCATCGGTATCATCGTCAGTTTCCCTCGACGGAGGTGGTGCGAATTGCGGATATGGATGTGGCGATCGCCTTCGATGAAACAGCAGAGATCCTGGCCACTCCGACGAAACCACACCTAATTCAGGAAACGCTCTACTTT
>JALOOP010000257.1 GCA_025454315.1 Oculatellaceae cyanobacterium Prado106 | reverse complement strand
ACTTCAAGCAATCCAACTTCAAGCAAAACTGAATCAATCGATTCATAGAACAGGATTCAATAACAGATTCCTACGGAAGATTCCTACGGAAAAGTTGTCCCCAGTCAAAACTGAATCAACGATTCATTAAACAGGATTCAACAGCCCAGGGTTCTTATAGAAAAGCAGTCCCTAGATGAAAGTAAGATATCGCATATCTTAAGCTCCCATCCAGGGACAAGTTTCAGCATTGGGGCTATCGTCAGACAGCCCCAAACGCTGCTATTTCTACTCTACCGAATCCCGAGCCAACTGGGCGGCTGTAAATCTGATTTGCTCCGCATGTCCCCAAAAGGCTTCTAGCGAGTAATAGTCTCGGTCTTGGGGGAGGAAAACATGGGCAATCACATCGCCGTAGTCGAGCAGCACCCAAGCTCCTTCCGTGAGTCCCTCAACCCGCACTGGGAGACGGTTCAGTTCCGTTTCTACCTTGTCTTGGATGGAACGGGCGATCGCTCTCACCTGGACACTAGAAAATCCAGTCGCGATCACAAAATAATCAGCCAGGTAGGATACTTCCGAAACCTTGAGTAAGACAATATCTCCACCTTTGCGATCGTCTGCGGCCTCGGCAATCATCATCGCCAGTTGACGGGTCTGCTGATCAGCGGCTTCAGGGGTAACGTCAGCTTTATTGAAGAGATGGCTGGACTGCGGTTCAGCTTGACGTGGGTTGCCTGAAGATTCTTGGAGCCAGTAGGGGGTTGTCTGCGGCTGAAAAGAGTTTGACATCAAAAGTTTGCTTCTCCCATTTGTGTTGAAGATAGTTGGTGTTGGACGTTGGAAACAAATAAAGACAACGGTGAACGACTCAGCATAGCAATCTAGGTGATAACGATTCAGGAACGGTAAAGGGGCATACATGACGCGCCCATGACATGCTCAAGCAGTAGATCGTCACCCTCAAGCCCTCCCCAATCGATCGGACTCACCCCATGAAAGAGGATTCGCGCGATCGAGAGACGGCATTGAGGTTGGTGAACCTTCGGGGGATAGAAGAGTCAGCTTGGATTCGGGGATTGGAACATCCGGTTGAAGATGAGGCGGAGCCAGATGAGGCGGAGACAGATGAGACGGAGACAGATGAGACGGAGACAGTCGCTTCTGAACCTGGCCGATCACCGTCTTGCCAGTCGTTCTGGCCGAACCTTTGTGCCCACGCGCGGTTCCCTGTTGATGGAGAAACCAGTTGCGCGTCAGAATTACCCGAGGATGGATGAGTCTGCGAGATTCCATCAATTGCTTTAAGGAGTAATCACAGACCATCCAGACTGCTTGCTGGAGGTTTTGACGACAGGCGTGGCGCAGCACATTTAGTTCTGCGATATTGCCTCGTCCCGGTTCCAGGCTATCGGCCAGGAAAACAATGCAGCTTAGAGGACTCATGCCGGGTCTACCGAGGGTGTGGTCAGCGATCGCCGCCAAAATCTCAGGGTCCTGCACGCCAAACTGCTCGCGAGCCACGATCGCCCCTACATGGGCATGGAGCAGGTGAGGCGTAGACTCATCCACCGGGTCAAGCATCAAACCTTCTTGCTGAGCCATCTCTAGCAGCACAGCAGGCTTGAAGTACTTGGCCAAGTCATGCATTAGCCCAGCCAAAGCCGCCTTGACTATATCTTGGTCATGCTTCTGCGCCAAGGCAATCGCCATCTGCTCGACTCTCAGAATGTGCTGTAGACGGGATTCTGGCACATTTTCTGATAACCAATGCAAGACTTGATGGCGTAGTGCTTCGGGGGCTTCTCCCATGCAGAAAATCGTAAGTAGGGTTTTTGTTGAAATAGGGATTAGAACGGGTTTTTGGGGAATTCAGTGAAGCGGTCAATGGATCACAGGAGTTAGAAGAAAATCCATTGGCACAGGGGATGGAAGGGTGACAAAGGAGGATTTCAAAGGGTGAATCAGCAAGGAGGGAGAGGAGACAATCGAGGAGGGTGCGATCGCCAACTACTCAAAGTGCTGTGCCCTCATTCTAGATCAACTTCTCAGGAATCAGGGGATGCAGATTGTTGCGAATCTTTATCAAGCTGAATCAAGGGAGCGGATCAAGGGAAGGAATTCAAAGGGACGTTGAGCTTTGTCTAGGAACCCCCTGTCTGGGAGTCACAGCGGACTTGGGTCGGCCAAGAACCGCCTCCTGTAAAAACCTCCGCTTTTGACTACTGATCCGAGCATTGGCACGGCCTTTAAAATTTTTTTGCAGTTTAGAATTCGATAGAAAGCCAACGAGGGATGCTGCGCGATTGGCAGCATCCCTCATTGATTCTTTGAATGAACTCTTATCTGGAGTCCCATGTTGGGTCTAGGCTTGGGATTGCTCCAGTTCGACAGGAACCGCTTCGAGTAGGGCTGTCTCAACTTCTAGCGAAGAAGGAACAACTCTGCTGGCAGGCGTGATTTGGTAGAACAACTCCTCATAGCGGCTTAAGGCTTGCTCAAAGGCATAGTTAAGAACAGCGAACTTGCGTCCTTGTAGCCCCAGGAACTCGGCCTGGGCAGGTTCCATCTGAAGATTGCGAATCGCAGCAGCCAACTGAGCCGGATCTTCAGGTTCGACCACAATGCCACCGCCGCTCTGTTGGATCGCTCTGGCCGCCGTTCCAGTAGCAGGAACCGAAGCAATGATCGGGCGACCGCTAGCCAGCAGCACCTGAATCTTTGAGGGCATGTTGAACGCAACCACGTTGCTTTTTTGCATGACCAGCCCCACATCCGCTGCGGCCAGCATTTCGGGTAGCTTTTCTCTGGGCTGGAAGGGCAACAAGCGAACATTATTCACTTGATGCTCCACACAGACCGCTTCTAAGGTTTCAAGGGCTTGGGGATTGCCCACGATGACAAAGACGATTTCAGGCACATCCTTGAGTTGGGCGGCGGCCTGGATGACGGTTTGCAATCCTTGGGTGAGGGCGATGTTGCCGGAATACATGATCACAAAGCGGTCTTGCAAATCATGCGTGTGGCGGAAGTTGTTGTCCAGCTTGGGCAGCGGACGGATGAACTTGGTATCGACCCAGTTGGGGATGCAGGTGATTTTTTCAGAGGGAACCCCTTTGGCCTTGAGGTTTTCGGTGAAGCCATCGGTGATGACGCTAATGGTATGGGCACTGCGGTAGGCGAACTTTTCTAAGGCTTCAAAGACGCGAATCGCCTTGGGATTGGTCAGCAGCCCCACATGCACCGCAGCCTCCGGCAGAATATCTTGCAGGTTCAGCACGACGGGGCAGGAGTAAAACCAGCCTAGTAGGGCGGCAGGCACCGACACGGGCAAGGGCGGGACGGTCAGCAGAATGACATCCGGTCGCCACCCGCGTAGGGCTTGGAGGAGGCTGCTCAGAACGAAACTGCCGTCCAGTAACATGCGGCTAATCAGTCCGGGTTTGGGACGAGTCCAAACGCAACTCCGCTGAATGATAACGCCGTGACGTTCCTCGGTGCAGTACAGCTTGCCCTGGTACTCGGGATAAACCTGGCGTTGGGGGTAGTTGGGCATTCCGGTAACAACGCGCACTTCATGGCCTCTGGTTACTAACCCTTCCGCTAGCTCTGTCATGAGGGGAGCAATGCCTATGGGTTCGGGATAGTAATTGTAGGAATAAATCAGAATCCGCATGAGTCTTTTAGTTCTTAGTGGTGATGAATAGGATGGCGATCGCCACCAATTCGTGAGGGTTTAATCGTTGAGTTTCGCTAGGGGTAGACGCGGAAAAAGATTTACAAAACCGATTCATTTAGATCGAGATTGAATTACGGTTTTCTTTAAAATCTCTCCATTAGTTAACTTTTATTTAGCGATTGATTAACAAAAATCACCACCGTGTGATTACCAAAATCCTTACTAGGAAAGGATTTTTACCAGAAAGCAAAATAGGATGCGTTGATTAACGCATCCTAAAAGAAATCCACTCTACTCTGAAGATTTTGATATTTATTTAATTTATAAGTTTGAATAGATTTAGAAGATCGCTGATTTTTGAATTAAGAGATAAATTCCGCTAAAAGCATAAGAATTGTGCTGAATAATTAGGCTTTTAAAAACTCTTGATTAGGAGTTTTTTGAAATTGCAATAGGGCGTTTGAATCTTCCTTTTCTAAAGTAATCAACCTTCAAGTGTTTACACTCCGTATCAGTACCGATTTTTAGAAAGTGAGTATAAAAAAGAGAAAACTTATTGGTGGGTACGGGGTTCATTCATTTAGGAATGTCATTCTGTGAGGCAATGAGACTGGTAATTCTGATGGAGGCGCGAACCGATCGCCGGATCGAGGCAGGGTATAGACTACAGGTTTTGACAGAGGAATGAGCGATCGCAAGATTAAGGCAAAACGTGGCGATATGCCCTTATTGAAACGATGAGATGGAATCCAGGATTTATCTGAGGAGATCTTTAAGGGCAAGGTCTAAGGAGAACTTTAGAGAGGGCTTGGCGATCGCTCCCTCACACTCTCTATGGGTCTGACCGAGAGGGCGATATAGGTCTGACAGAGAGGGCGATCGCAAAAAAAGCATGATGGGGAATCGTTGTCCTCATCATGCTTTTTGTGACTGAATTTTGCTCAACCTTGACTCATCTAATGATGGCTGCTAAACGGCTGAAGGCGATGGAATTTGCCAGGTTCAGCAAGGAAAAGTCAAAAATTGAATAATCTGGAGTAATTGCCGATTGTCTTCCGGTCTAGGCCAAAGAGGGAGAATCGGATTGGGGATAGGGCAGGTCAGCAGGGAGTTCTTCGCTGAGAGCGGGAGAGGCGGGGAGATGGGCAGGGGTGGGAAGGGTGGCGATCGTCGGATCGGCTTGCATTGCATTTAGCCCCTTGAGAGCCGTTTCTAGCTCTGCCATCAGGGCTTTAGAATTTTGCTTGATGTTACCGTCAATATACTGCGAGGTTTCGATCGGTTCGCCAATGCGAACGGTCACTTCACAGCCCCAGTCCGGCACTTCATGGGTATAGTGCAGCGTAATCGGGACAATTTTGATTTCCAGTCCGGGGCGGCTGCTTTCAGCCTGCAGGGCGAGTCGTGCCAGACCCGATTTAAGGTCATGAACCTGACCATCGCGGTAGATGCCGCCTTCGGGGAAGATTACCATCATTTCCTGGTTTTGCAGGATTTCGACACCGTGACGGATACTGGCGATCGCCGGACGTTTGGGGTTGATGGGGAAGCCACCGAGGCGCTCGACGAACCAGCCCTGGAAACCCTTGGTTTCGTTTTCGGTGACCATGAAGTGGATATCTCGGCCTGTGGTGCGGCGGCCTAGAATATGGGCGAGGAGAATGCCGTCCCAGCGCGATCGGTGGGTGGGTGCGACCATGGTTGCGCCGACTTTAGGCACGTTTTCCAGACCAATGACCCGGACTCGCCTAAAAAAGACCGGGATGACAACCTGCCCCAGAAGGTAGGCCAACGGGGTTAACCAGGGAGAAATTCTTGATTTTATCTGGGTGATAGATGCGGTCGGAGCGGTGCTTGTGAACTGTTTGTGTGAGGGTTGAAACAGAGCCATAGTTATCAGAAAAAATTGCTATCAAAGACGTCTGAAGCACTAAACACACCATAACGGGTTCTTCGTTTGAGCCGTTTCTCGGGTGGACAGTTCTAAGGTGTGGTTGATAGTTAATAAATAAAACTTATCTAATCAATCGGATGGATCTGGCGATCGCGCTTAAGGACTGTTCCACCTCTGTCTTCACCTGTATAAGGTAAAGTTTCCCGCAGCCTGTTTCATCCCAACAGGGACTTAGGTCGAATCCTCTCTTGGGGGAGGGAGTGGGGAGTGGGGAGGGGGGAGTGGGGGAAGGGAGTAGGGAGTAGGGAGTGGGGAGTGGGAGAAGGGGGGAGTGGAGATTCTTTGGAGCTTTGTAATGGGGCTTTGCAGTGAGAAGACTTCTGTGTATCTATCACGGAAGTGAGATCTAGGAGGGGAGTGGGTTGTCTTAACGACCTTTCAAGGAGCGAGCTAGGAGTGGCGACGCTGGGCGAACCAGGCTTGGAGTTGTTGGGCGCAAGGGGTGCCGAGGATGCCGCCTAGAACTGGGAAACGGTGGTTGGAGCAGGGGCCGTCGGGTAGGTTGGTGACGGTGCGGATGGCTCCGGCTTTGGGATCGTCTGCGCCGTAGACGAGTTTGCCGAGTCTGGCCTGGATTAAGGCTCCGGCGCACATGGGGCAGGGTTCTAAGGTGACATAGAGGGTGCAGTGATCCAGGTGCCAGGACTGGAGCGCTTGTCCGGCTTGTCGTAGGGCAACGATTTCGGCATGGGCAGTGGGATCATGGTCGCGTTCTCGGCGGTTTTGGCCTTCTGCAATGGCTTTGCCGGGTGTGATGGCTTGTCCGGCTAGGATGATTGTCTGACTGGGATCTACCTGATTTGCATCGACGATGACGGCACCGACTGGGACTTCACCTGCGTTTCCGGCTTCGGTGGCGAGGGCGATCGCGCGTTTCATCCAGTAGTAGTGAATGAGATATTCTGGATGGTCTAGGAATGGGGGAGGGATGTCCATGGGGGGCAATCGCCATTAAGCCGAGGGGGGAATTGAACCGCAGAGACGCAGAGACGCAGAGGGATTGAGTCTTCCTGGGTTCGAGGATGCCCATGAAGTCTAGTATCAGTTTTGGGGGACTTGCATGAGGAGTGGATCGAGTTGGCCTTGGCGATCGAGCGCATAGAGGTCGTCGCAGCCGCCGACATGCTGTTGGTTGATGAAGATTTGGGGGACGGAGCGGCGACCGTTGGCGCGATCGGCCATTTGGGTTCTGGCGTTGTTGTCGCCGTCTATTTTGTATTCAGTGAAGGCAATGCCTTTCCATTTGAGCAGCATTTTGGCGCGAATGCAGTAGGGGCAGGTTTGCCAGGTGTAGATTTCGACGTTGGCTTTCATTTGCTCTGGGCGGCGACCCAGAAGACCGTTGAGGAAGTCTAGCATGAGGGGTTCCTGATGATTTTGGATTTTAGTTGGGGTTGGATGAATGGGAGGGGAAGCGGGAGGGGGGAGGGGCGATCGCAAATTCCATCCTTTTGATTATCCCATTGCGATCCTACTCAAAAAAATAAACCATCAGTCGCATATAGCGGCCAACGGTTTATCCATGAAATTAGCAATGTTGAAATGCATCAAGCCGTCAGATTTCATTGGGCTGTTTAAGTCAACTGGCCAATGGAGAATCTGAGACGGGACTGCAATGACAGGGAGTTAGTGCAACAAGAGGTTGAATGCACTGAGTTGACCCATGAAATGGACTGAAGGTTAATGCACGGATGCAAGTCGCTGTTGCTTTGCGGTTTGAATTTGCTGGAGTAGCGCCTCGGTTTCCGCTTGAAGATGCAGTAACTCGACCTGGTGATTGGCTTGGTAGGGGAGTTGCTTGGGCTGAGACGAAGAGCTTTGGGGAGTTTGCTGGGTCGGTGGGTTTGCAGAGATAGATCCAGCAGCAGTATCACGGACAACTTCGATGAGATTCGAGGGATTCGATTCGGCGAGAGGCTTGTAAGCCAAAGTATTGCTAGTCATTTGTACCTATTCACACCACGACATCATTCTAACCTGTTCGGTAGCACCGATTGTATTGAATCCACCTATGCAGACTAGTTGGAGTGTGGCGGTTTTTGAATTGGCCGAAGGGGAGGAAGGGGGAAAGGGAAAAGGGAAAGGGGGGAACATCGAGTGAGGCGTAGAATTTTCCGAGAATCTATCCCTGGGAAATGTTGAAAGAGTCATCGTATTTCGCCATCTCCCCATCTCCCCATCTCCCTATCAAGAGGCGCGACTCACCCTAATCTGCTGGCGAAATTCATCGGCAAGGGTGGGGAGGTCGGATTGGGCGATCGCTCGTTGTTCTCCAGAGGCCAGCCACTTGAGTTGTGCGGTTTGGGTGTCGGCTTCGGCGTCGCCTAGGATGAGGCAGGCGGCGGCACCACTGCGATCGGCGCGTTTGAACTGTTTGCCAAAGGCGCTGCCGCTGAGATCGAGTTCTACGGAAAAGCCGATTTGACGGAGGGTTTGGGCAACTTTTAGAGCTTGGGCTTCGGCGCGATCGCCCCTTGATACTAGATAAAAGTCGAGGGTTGGGGGTTTAGGCGGTTGCAGTTGCTGCATCAAGAGAATCAAGCGTTCTAGACCGCTAGCCCAGCCGACAGCGGGAGTTTCAGCGCCACCTAGTTCGCGGATGAGGCCGTCGTAGCGTCCCCCGGCACAGACGGTAGCCTGTGCGCCCAGGTCGTCGGATTGGATTTCAAAGACGGTGTGGGTGTAGTAGTCCAGACCGCGCACGAGTTTGGCGTTGAGGTTGTAGGGAATGCCGAGATCGGTGAGGAGATGTTGGACTTGCTGCGATCGCTGCTGAGACTCGGGGCTGAGATGATCCAGGATGCTGGGAGCCTCCTGGAGAATTTCCTGGGTGCGCTCGATCTTGCTGTCGAGGATGCGGAGTGGGTTGTGGAGGAGGCGGTTTTGGGAGTCGGGGTCGAGGTCGGCCTGGTAGGGGGTGAGGTAGGCGATTAGGGCTTCGCGGTATTGCAGGCGGTCTTGGCGATCGCCCAGGGAGTTGTACTCTAGCCGCAGGTCTTTGAGGCCAATGGCTTTGAGGAGGTCGTTGGCGATCGCAATCACCTCGGCATCGGCACGCGGGTCGGCACTGCCCAGGGACTCAATGCCCACCTGGTGGAATTGTCTTTGGCGACCGGCCTGGGGGCGCTCGTAGCGAAACATGGGGCCTAAATACCACAGTCGCTGCACATCTCCTTGAGCCTGCATTTTATGTTCAATGAAGGCGCGGACAAATCCGGCGGTGCCTTCGGGGCGGAGGGTAAGGGAGCGATCGCCCCGATCGGTGAAGGTGTACATTTCTTTGCTGACGACATCGGTGGTTTCGCCAATGCCCCGCGCGAAGAGTTCCGTCTGTTCAAAGACGGGAGTTCGCATTTCCTGGTAGTTGGCGCGGCTGAAGATGTCACGGGCGATCGCTTCGACCTGTTGCCAGTAGGGAATTTCGGCGGGCAGGATGTCACGGGTGCCCCGAGAGACTTGGATTTGGCTCATTACGGCTGGACAGTGGGTGCAGGATTGGGGGAAAGGGAAAAGGGGAAGGGGGAAAGGGGAGAACTTGGACTTTCTGTCATAGCCTTTGCCCTTTTGCCCATTGACCTCTTTTCCTCATGTTTAGGGAGTCATGGGTATCCGCACTGGGCTAGATGGGCTGCCATGCTCCGTAGCGATCGCCATAATAAGCTAAAACTTGCTCGACTCGACGATGGGATTCGGCGTTGGCTTCAGGCTGGTATTGAATCCAGAGGCCGCCGACCTGGCTTTGGGCGTAGGTGAAGGTGGTGGAGGTTTGGGGTAGCAGGTCGGCTTCAACGCCTACGACTTGCCGGAGATGGGCGACGACCTCACGGTAAACGGCCAAGGGGAGTTGGGGATTGCCCAGTTGATACTGGGATGGGCTGGATTGGGGAAGCGTCATCTCGACCTTTGATTTGAAGTGGCGAATATATGGGATTTAAGACTGGTGGGAAGCGGGTTCGATCTGCGTTGCGATCGAGCGTTGTCTGTGGCTGGGCGATCGCTAGTTTGAGAGTCGCTAGTTTGGGGATTCGATGATGGGGGTAGAGGGTGTGCGATCGCCTCTGTTACCCGATATCCGATATCTGATTACCTCTATCATCCGATCACCTCTGTCCTCTAACAGATCTCTATCCAACAGACAGCTATTAGACATTTAACAGACTCGAATTCAGCGTTGCCTATCCAGCGTTGCCGACTTCAGGATGAGCCTGGACAGAGGGTGGTTTTTGAACAGGAGCGGGAAGGGCACAGCAGTTGACTTCGTCAATGCAGACTTTACCCCATTGCAAAGCCCATCGCACGAGCGCGACTCGGTTCCCGGTGGCAGTTTTGGTCAAAATATTGCTGATGTGGTTATCAACGGTGCGTTTACTAATTTCGAGGTTTTCGGCAATTTCCTGGTTGGTTAGGCCAGCCGCCACCAATTCGACGATTTGTAGCTCGCGATCGGACAAATTGCCAGAGGAGACTTGAGTCTCAATGCTTACCGAACTATTTTCCATTTCGCTTATGTATATCTACCTACTGTATTTCTCCATTGTAAAGGTATGTTCCGGAAAAACCACCCTAAGTCTGAATGAAAATGGGGAGTGGGGAGTGGGGAGTGGGGAGC
>JALOOP010000256.1 GCA_025454315.1 Oculatellaceae cyanobacterium Prado106 | reverse complement strand
GATGACAAAAGGAGGTTGCTTAGAGATTGAATATGAAACAAACCAAAATTCTTCTACCAAAGCATCCAGCCAGAAGACATCCTCCGCATTTGTTACGGCTGGTGCAAGCAAGATTCAAAATTTCAGCCCATCTCCTTCTTACCCCTGAGACGACAAGAAAGGATAAGGGGCAGCGATCGCCAGTCTCAAACAAGAACAATAGTCTCGCAGTGAATCTATTTTGTAGGCATTCAGTCTCAAATGATGCGGTCAACGCAAAACTCACAAACCTTCCGACTATCCTTAGAACAACAACTGCGCCAATTCAGTCAAAAAGTACAGCAGTACTTTTTGACTGCTCTCTGTAAAGAAGATTGGCGTTGCTGAATCGAGGGATGAATCGATCGCTCAAAGCAAGGCGAGGTCTGCTGGCAATTTACAAAATCATCCCGCTATTCAGCAACGCCAGAAGATTATCCTCAGTTAGCGACTAAAACTTTTGCAATCTCACAGATGGCTTCAGTCAACCCGCTACACCAGAATTATTGGCTTGCTGGCAAACTTACTGCACGCTCCCTCAGCGGCTTTGGAATGCCTAAAACCTTCGCAATTTGCTCAAATCCCTTTTCTCCCTCATATTGCTCAATTTCGGCTTCCAATCCCCGCAATCTAACTTTTTGCCACGATGAACTTGCATTGTGATGAGCACGAATAAACTCATTTGGGAACGTGTAAAACTCGATCTCGCGACTCCCCTCTGAGCCGTCATTTTTGCCGTAAAACTTGCCATTACACAACACACCAACACAACTTAATGGGCTAAGGATCTTCTTTAGTATCGGCTTAACTTTGCAAGCAACTCGATCGCCCTCACAAATCACTTAATTCGGAGGCAAAGCAAGCAGACAAAACGCTCGCTCGTCTCATTCCGAGATTAAAAGTCTCAATGTAAATCTCAAAATGAGATCGCATCTCCAGTTTGAGACAAATGTTCTGCTAAATTAGCATAAATACGGTAGTACTATTCACTGGGAATGCAGCTTTTCTAAGACCAGAATGAGACCCACTGTCTTCTTTTAGGTCTCATTTTAAGATTTATATTCTCAATTGATATTGAAAGGCTCCCTCTATTGAGAGCTAGGAGAATCATTAAAGAATAGGGATGTAGTAACCTGAAGCTGACCTAGCATGACATCTACCTGTCTCACATGAGAAGCAAATACTAAAAATTGGTCTATTGACGTGAATCTAATTCTTATTTTGAGACTTGCTAGCAATTCACCCTTTCCCAACGACTCTGGCAGTCTTTAATCAGCAAGGATAGCTGAGATCTTGCACCTGTCTTATGAGTCATTGTCAGACCCGTCCGCGAATGAATTGCGAACTATAGACAAAACCCATTGTAGGCTTTGCCTTCACGCAGGGTCATGGGTTGAAAAGCTCTCCTAGGAAGCTTTCCAGCTTCCGCAGTCCATTTTAATGGGCTTTGGGCTAATAGCCCGTGATTCATCTACGGGCGGGCTGCAAACGAAGCCGATCCGAGCGCTCTGAATTCGCCACCGATATCATTCATCTACGGGCGGGCTAGAAACGAAGCCGATTCAGGCGATTGGAATTCACTATCAGTGGCACCATTAGCAGCGAATTCTTGCAACTAGTGCAAGATCTGAGATATTGCAGATTGCTATAGCGGTTCTCGGGCTAGTACAGTACAACTTGAACATTGTAAGGCTTGATTACTAAGGATTAGCTGTACTTCACCAGCTTAGGAAGTGCTATAAATCCCATCTCTACCCGATTCAACTGCATCCGTCCAATACCAAAACGTTTCCTCCCCAACCTGCTCCTGATTTTCCTGATAAATTTGACATAGACAACCATAGAACGCTTGTGCTTCCACTTCCATTCCAAAAGCCATCAAACATTTCAAGATTCGAGTAATCCTAAGATAGTTGTGATCAAAGGGATAAACCCATGCCTGAATACGGTCTTGATAATTATCACTTCGATCCACAACAACTTGTTCATTACCGTTCTCGCACAGTTCTAATCCATAAAATTTCAATAAAACAATTAGCGATCGCCGCAAATTTCCCCGCAACCGCTCATCACTCCCAAAAGCCTCCATCACAGCCTCATCCACAACAGGCGCATTCCGATTAAACATACTCTTCTCAGCGATCGGAAACAACCACTGAATATAATTATGGACAGATTCTAACGCTTCAAAATCCCATGCCCAAATCTCTTGAATCATCCGCCCTTCAGTGTTAGATTCTTCTCCAAGATAAAACGGGATTAACCTTTCAGTTAGTTGTTCAGGGTTCATAAAAATGCACTCTAAAGATGTTAAGGCTGGCGATCGCACCTAAATAATTAAATAATCTAAAGGACACCATGAGCAGATCGGTTCACAAAGACAACCCATTCAATTCACATTCCCTAGATTACTCTCACACTGCTGAAAGACATCTTGAAGCAAGCCTAAAACAGAATTCAAATCACTAATAGAATAGGGCAAAGTTTCATAAACTTCACCCGAAGTCAACAACTGATAAAACTGCCAGGTTGTACCATTGGTCACGATTCCAAACACCGTCATGTCACGCCCAAGCTGTTGATTATTCCATTGACAGGCTTGCATCTCGACCAAACATTGAGCCGTTCCCTGGTAAAAATCATCTCGTTTCGCTTCAACAACACAGGCAAAGGGAGCCTCCAAATAAGCTCGTTTCGCCGCAATTAAGTAGTCCGCCTCGCCAGTCAATCGATCGCTTTCTAGTTCAGCACTTTTCCAAATCTTTAACTGAGGAAACCGTTGAATCGCCTCAGCCAAAATGGCATCAATAATGAGTTTCTTCGATTCCTCAGAACTCTGTAAATCAAAACATTGTAACCGTGCCAGATGTTGATGAAAAAAATCACTGGGAGCAATAGGCTCAAACTCCACGCCCCAAGCCATTAACTGAGTGATGTTGAGTTGTTTAAAGGCACTCTTGTAATTGAAGCTGGAAAAATTCTTTTTCTTAGGTGGGGTTGGTTTGGTTGATTTAGTGACTGGCATACTGTCCTCCCGGTTCAACCTGATTATACCTTGATTTCTCCAAGCACAACTTAGACCTATTCCCATTCTTCTAACTCAGCCGTCCAGTGTTGCATCAGTGCGATCGCCTGACTCCGCCGAGCCTCAAACGTCGCCGCCACCCAAATTAACAGTAACCCCAGCAAAATTCCCAAAGCCCAAAGCGCAAAAGAATAACTGTCGATGAACAACCAAAACTGTCTCACAACATTGAATAGAAACGTAACCGTTCCCATATACAGAAAAGCCCGCACCCGCAATCGAATTCCAGTCAAAATCAACGCCAAACTAAACCCGATCGCCAACACCCCCTGCATCCAACTAACATCCATCTGATACAACGCACTAAACGACGATACCCCCACCGCAAAACAACGCAGCAGATGACGATTCTTGCGCTGTGAATTCGATCGCAACGCCTGATCCAACTCCACAACAATTAGCATTGAAACACTAATGACAGCAGCATACCAGAAGGGATGTACAATCGCTCTTTCCGCCAACACCCGAAAGATCGCCCAGTCCGCCAAAACGAGGCCAAGATAGCCAATCCGAATCTGTTGACTCTCCGCTGCAATCCGCGCATAAAACGCAGCAACCACAAACAGACTGGGAGTGGCGATCGCATTCATCGTCACCAGCACAACGACCATCGGCAAAACCATCGCCGCCTTTTGCCAAGGCTGCTTCGGCCAACCCCAATTCTCCCAAGGGAAACGATACATCAAAAAGGCCATAGGACAAGCGATCGCCCCACCCCACCCCCAGAAAACCGCAGCCGGAAAGAATTGCAGTCCCATCAGCAAGAGAGCCGCAATAGCCTGCGTGATACCCAGATAGATCCAGATAGCTGTGGATGGGTGGACGGGTGGATGGGTGGATGGGTGGATGGATGGATGGATGGATGAGTCCAAATCCCCTTCCCCTTTCCCCTTTTCCCTTTCCCCTTTCGCCTGCCATCGTCCTTGCCCAAGCGCATGCCCCGAAAGCATCACCGCAGTGCCAATCCATAACCACTGCCCCACGGAACTGAGCGAAGTAAATCCGGCCACGCCCAGGAGCAAGCTGCCGCCTAGCCAGTGCAAAGTGGTGATAGCTTGGAGTTCAGATCGTTGAATGCGCCAGTAAGGCAAAAGCCAACGATCGCCCCCTTGATACAAAATTGCGATCGCCGCCGCAGGCAAAGCCAACAGCGTGATGCCATCCCCAATCGCGCCCCCTGACGCAGACATCATCAATCGATAAACTAAACCTTCGTAAATCGCCACCGAAAACCCAGCAATCCCGACATAGGTCAGGAGTTTAGCGGCAGGCTGACGACGACCTACCCCAATGCAAGTCAGCGCAGTCGCCAGTGTATACAGCCCAGTCGTCGCGGTCAATGAGCGGTGAGCAAGGCTAAATCCCAGAGCCGCATAGAGAATAGGAACTCCATGAAGACTCGTCCAAGTACAAACAACAGAAAAAGCATTCGGTAAACCCTCCGAGCGCCGTAGAACCCGATCGCCCAGTAATTGACTCCCCAGCGCCAACGCCAAAATCACCAGCGCCAAAGATTCCCAAGTACCGCCCAACTGAGCATTTAATCCAGCAACCAAAAGCCCAGTCCCCCAGGCGATCGCATACCCTACCCCATCTTGAGGCTGCCGATAACAGCGGAAAATCGTGGCCGTCAAAGTAATCGCGATCGCCACTAACATCGACAGCGGTATTGCAGTCGGACTCGTCGCACCGTCTTGTGGCAATAACGCTGTCGTAAACGCACTTAGATTCAACAGCGCCAAACCCACAGACCAACCTTCAAGGGCGATCGCATACTTCTGCCATAGTTCCGGCTCCTTTCGACGACAAAAATCCCACAGCAGCCACAGCAACCAAAGGGCGATCGCACTCCACAGTAAAGCAATTCCGAGCGTAGAAAGTTGATTCACAGAGGTCAAAACAGCGGCAACTGTACCCAGACCAAATCCAACGGTGATCACAGCAGCGGCTAAATTCTGGAGTTTCTGAGTGTTGCCCAGCATCAGCAGAGTGGCGATCGCTAAATTCACAACCAGCGGAATTTCAACAGCCCAACCCTCAGCCGTACCAGGTACCATTCCTGTTATAGGAAACAGAAACAGCAGCACCGCACGACTGCTCAACAATAATGGAGAAGCCAGCAACGCCCCAACGCTAATCTGACTAGCTGAAAGCGCAGTCGCAAAATAGGAACGACTCGCCAATCCGGTTAATACCCCAGGAACCATGAGCCAAACCAGCGATCGATATCCCACCGTCCCCTCTAGCTGGGAAAAATGCAGCAACATCAGACCATAGCTACATAGGGCTAATCCTAAACCCATGTGCCAAGCCGATCTCGCCCAAAGGTGGAGAGGTTCAGAAGGAAGTTCAGCAATGATCTGTGAAGGTTTACCAGGATGGAGACTCTGAGTTTGTCCCAGATCATCAACGTGAGGAGTCGCCGATGAAACCGGGGTTGGTGCCTCTTTCGCCCGGTAATACCGACCCGCAAATCCCCATTCCCCGACCATGCCGCCCAGGAACACAACCGCCCAGGCGTAAAGCGAAAGATTAGGAAATCTCCAGGCGATCGCCGATCCCACCGCCAGCAATCCCGTCAGATGCGTCAAATAAATCAGCCCAGCCCCTGGATGTTGACGCTGTTTGTAAACCCCTAGTAACGTCAACGTAGATACCGTGAAGTACAGCGTTTGTGAAATTGGGGAGAAAGCACTGGCAAGCGAAAAGAGAACCCCAAAGGTAAGGGCATGGCGATCGCTCATCAACGCCAACTGAGGCTTCTGTTTCCAGCGAAGATATTGCGAAAACAACACCAGCAGAATCACAAAAGGAAACGCGGCTAAACCTGTGAAAACCCAAGGCTGCAACTCCAAATTCATCCACTGGGAAATCTGTGACAGCACATTGGCCAAATCGATTGGAACCAAAGTCCCTGAAAGGAAGAAAGTAGCCAGCCCAACCCAGATCAACCCCAGCACATCCCAGCGTTGCCAACGACGATGGAGGCGATCGCCCAACAACCCCAAGATTAGCAACCCCACCCCAAACGCCTGCCAGCGCAGTCCCGTAGAATCCAATCCTGCGGTCATCAGCGCACCCCAACTGACCACCAGCAGACTAGCCCCGGCCTGTGTCCAGAGCGGCAACTGCCGATGCCGATTCACCCAACACAACAACCCCCCACAAATCCCCAGCGCTAACCCTAAATCAAGAATGGGAATGCCCTCCACCAGCAAAGCCCGCCCCAACAGCAACAGCATTGCTCCAGCCAACGGCAAAAACTGAGGCGAAAGCCCTGGTTTACGAACATCCGATTGAGCCACATTCGACTCAGATCGATTCAATTGAGATCCATCTAACTGAGATCCATCTAACTGAGATCCATCTAACTGAGATCCATTCGACTGAGATATATCCGCAAGATTCTTACTCCAGGGCTTAACCTGTAGCACTGCCGTCCCCACAATGCCCACATAAACAGCAGCGATCGCAACCCCCGGAACTCCCCAGCCCCAGTGCAACATCGACAGTCCCAAATGATGCCAGGAATGAACTCGGGGGCTGGAACGAAGCAGCTTGAAGAGGAATCCAGCGAGGCTCAACGTCGCGATCGCCCCAATCCCCACCCCCAAACCACTCCCCCACAGCCCCACCGCATCCATCATCCAAAAATTCATCGGAATCAGCAGCAAAGTCGCCAACTGCAACATCCGCCCCGTCAACTGCAAGTTCGATCGACCACCCGCCCAAAGTCCGGCTAACCCAAAGGCGATCGTATAGCCCCAAAGAATGGCATACTGTCCCACATTTGAAAAGTTCTGCCACTGACTCGCCGCCAGCACTCCCGAAGACACCACCACCATAAACACACCCAAAAACAGCAGCCAAACCACACTAATTTCGGCCATTAGTGCAGTCAGTGCCTGCGCCAATCGAGAAGGCTGCGGCGCAAGAATGGGTTCTGAAGGGCGATCGAAATCGGTTTGCGGAATTGGGGGAGTCGGTGCTGTATCTACTGGGACAGTCGCCAACACTGGCACAGCACAGGAGAGATACTGTCGTCCCAGTTGGCGAACCTGGCGATCGGAGAGTAACCCCAGTTGTAGCCATAGGTCTAACCCCCGCAGGATCTCAGGATGATCGCCGGGGAGAGTGAGGTCAAGACGGATAGATTGGGGGGAAGAATTCGAGAGTGGCTTCATGGTGCTTTGCCCTTGGGACTAAGGCAGCATTCCCACTGTGGCGATCGAGATTGCCACAGTGGCTCAACTGTGAAGATTGATTTTTAGCGATCGCCAAAAATCAGCAACGACTCACCGTTCATCACAGGTCATGCTGGGTCATTATTGATACTGAATGGATACTGCTAATACATAGCCCTAACATCGCTATCATTGCAGGTGTCCCAAATCACCTCAGCTAGGGTATATCGCTTTCTAAATTGGCACAGCCACCCTGCATCTGTAGATTGCATCAGCAAAGTGATTCACAGTTCTTCCTCTATAAAATCACTGCACAAAAATTACTTCACGAGAACCACTTCACGAAGATCACTTCACTGATGCAGACTGCCTCACTGAGACAATCTGCATCAACATCTTGGGTTGAAGTTGTTGAAGCTTTAGCTGAGGTTCTATCTGTTCTTAACCTTTCCATCGCCCATTCCCTTTTTAATTCCCAAAATTCAACATACTCTTAATCTATCCATAATCTGCTTCTGCACAAAAAATATAGTTCCCATGATCCTTTCTGTTGATACAGTTATCCCACAGTCGTTAAACACAACGATAGGATTACCTCTTTTGAAAGATGAAGGCACCAACCGAAATTGACACACTACTGGGTATACCCAGGTCGTGAAGTTGTTCATGTATTTTGACTTTGTTCAGACCTCTGTTCAGTCGAGGGTGAATCTGGAAGTTGTCTAGATAAATTCCCCAAATTCAATTTCACGAAACATCTCTTTCACGAGACACCCTTGTTCTCAATACCATTCGGTTTAGTGGAACCGCTCTTTGATGGACTCAATGTAATTGTAAGTACAGAATTGTTCACTGTTCCTGTCAATTCTGTGTAAAACGTTCAAGATGTGACTTTGCTGAGTTCAGAAAGTTTGAACCTGTTTTTTGCACCTTCTCTCAAGATCAAATTCTCAAGATCAAATTCCCAAGATCAAATCGTCAAACCTGAGTCTTTCAAACACCCATTTTTTCACCATGATTCTCACTCAACCTCGTCTCAACATTCAACCTCGTCTCAACATTCAACCTCGTCTCAACAAAGTCCGTAACGGATTGTTCGCTCTTTCAGGTACCGTTCTAGCCCTCGGTCTAGCCTCCTGCGAACCGCAAGCCACCCCTCCCCAAGCAGGCGCTCCCGCAGCACAAGGCGGTGGTCAAACCATTACCCTCAACGGTGCCGGGGCAAGCTTCCCTGCACCGCTCTACCAACGCTGGTTCGCAGAATATAACCGACTCAACCCCAACATCCAAATCAGCTATCAATCCGTCGGCAGTGGTGCAGGCGTGCAGCAATACCTGGCTAGAACCGTAGATTTTGGCGCAACGGACGCACCCCTAACCGCAGAAGAACGACAGCAGTTCCAAGCCCAAAACAACGCCGAACCGATTCAAATTCCACTCACGGGTGGATCTGTCGTCATGGCCTACAACCTGGAAGGCATCGATAATCTAAGATTGTCCCGTGAAGCCTACTGCGGCATTGTCGAAGGACGCATCACCACCTGGAACGATCCCCAAATTGCCCAAGCCAATCCCGGTGTCACCCTCCCCAATCTTCCAGTAAACTTT
This sequence comes from Oculatellaceae cyanobacterium Prado106, assembly GCA_025454315.1. GTDB lineage: Bacteria > Cyanobacteriota > Cyanobacteriia > Elainellales > Elainellaceae > Prado106. Next base: position 1,338 of record JALOOP010000256.1, on the reverse strand, counting down.
GTCCACCGTTCTGACGGCAGTGGCACCACCTTCATCTTCACCAATCACATTGATGCAGCCTGTCCCAATTGGACTGCTGGAGCAGGCCGCGCGATCGATTGGCCAGTCGGTTCAGGTGCTAAGGGCAACGAGGGAATTACCACACAGGTACAGCAATCCCAAGGGGCGATCGGCTATGTGGAAGCTGCCTACGCCACCGAAAACAACCTAAACGTTGCCTCACTGCAAAACCGCGCCGGACAATACATCGAACCCACCCCAGAATCCGCCGCCCAGGCTTTAGAAGGACAAACCATTCCCGCCGACTTAGCCCTCCTAGTTCCCGACCCAACCGATGCGGAAGCCTACCCCATCGTCGGTCTAACCTGGCTACTGCTCTACAACCAATACGATGATGCAGCCAAAGCCAACGCCCTTCGAGAGTTTGTCAATTGGGCACTCAACGAAGGCGATCAGTTCGCCACCGAACTCGGCTACATCCCCCTAGAAGGAGAAGTCGCCCAACGAGTCCAATCCGTGGTGCAACAGCAGCTTGCTGCTCGGTAAAGCATAGAAATACAACAGGATCAACATTTGGGAGAGAAGCCCTGCGACGCGGCACTTCTCTCCCAAAGAATTATATCGATCAGGCAACAGCAAACTCCGTCATCGCTCGTTCCCGAGGATGCTGAAATCCCAACACAATATCCTCCTTGGGAATACCCGCCTGCAGCAGATCTCCAACAATTCCATCCTCAATTAAATCTTCCTCTACCCAAACCTTGTCATTGTGAATGCGAATATACACCGTGCTGCCACAGGTTCGCCCCGTGAGATCCCAGCCCACTTGGAACCAAAAATAGTGATCGCGCACCTCATCTAATGCAAGGACGGAATCAATACCAGGAGCAGGCTGTTCCTGATCCAACTCGTGATACTGAGTCAAGATGGTTTGAATAATTTGACGATAGCGATTTAGTTTGTCCATTGAGTTTAGTTTGGTAATTATCTCACCCATTCTGTTAACCTATGTTCTGCTGTATCCAGGGATAGGCCTTTCCCCTGGTCAATTTCATCTAAACCCTCTTTGACCGCTGCAACAAACTCAATTGCTCGTAGAATTTCGCGCAGAGATACGGTGGCAGGTAAACGTTTTACAAGTTTAAGTACTGCTTCTTTATCACTCATTGCCGATTACACTGATCAAAGTAAACAGAATGATTATAGGCCAAACCTTCATGGCTAAGTCGTTATGGATAAGATGAGTATCCTGAAAACACAGCAGGTTTCATCTGAGTGAGACGCGGGTTGTAGTTCGATAATTCGACAAACATTGAGGGACGCTGCACTAGTGCAGCG
>JALOOP010000605.1 GCA_025454315.1 Oculatellaceae cyanobacterium Prado106 | reverse complement strand
ATCCGGGGGACAGCAGCAGCGGCTGTGCATTGCTCGGGCGATCGCCATCCAACCTGAAATTCTGTTAATGGACGAACCCTGTTCGGCTCTCGATCCCATTTCTACCCTTCGCATTGAAGAACTCATTCACACCCTGAAAAAACAGTATACTGTCATTATTGTGACCCATAATATGCAGCAAGCGGCACGGGTTTCTGATAGGACAGCGTTTTTTAATGTAGGCGTTCAAGATAACTCAGGTAGCTCAGGATACCTGGTGGAGATAGACCGAACTGAAACAATTTTTAACAATCCAAATCAACAGTCAACCTGTGACTATATAAGTGGACGTTTTGGCTAGAGGGCAATTTCTCTTGGAATCATCATGGTAGGTGGGGTTTGTGGGTATTTTGTTATTTTTTCAGGTAGTCTGGGAATTGCTATAGATTGTGCATAACGTTGTTCTTCAATCAGTTTCATTAGAAATTGAGGTTGCTGGACTGAGTTTGCCTTAGATGAGTTTTAGTTTTTCTTTTGCATCCCACCGCTGTTCAGCTTCCTTGAACCGATTTATTGAGAGAAGCTGAGCCTGAACCAGATTCCATGCCACTTTCCCATGTTCACTTATCGTTTGGAAGATTCCTAGATGTCAACTTATTCAGATGCCCAAGCTGCTGCAATTCCCAATCTGTGGCTCTCTCGAAAATTGCTCCGCCCCCTCTCGTCGCAATCGATTCTGGTGATCTCGGTGGGGGTTGCGATCGCCACCGCCAGCGCCATCTATTTTCTCAACCAAATGGCCGAACGCAGCAGCTATACCCGACTGCTGCTCACCCAAGTCAAAGAACAGGTGAGCCGACTAAATGCCCTGGAATGGGAAGGAATTGCCAAAGGCGAGATTGACCAAAATCTGACCGAAGAATTGGCCGAAAATCAGCAAAGTTCAGATGCGGTGCTGAGCCAACTGCGGCAGGTGGGAGGAGCGGACTCATTGCGAAATCTGTTTCTTTTGTACGCGGAGTATAAAAAAGAGATTGACGAGGCGTTGAATCTGGTGGCTCAAGGGCAAGCGGAGGAGGCGATAAGCATTGATGTTGAAGGCATTGATGAACTCTATGATGAACTCTACGCCGAAATTGCAGGGCTAGAACAGGTGTATGTTGGCCAGCAGCAGCAAACTCGCTGGTTATCCGATTTTGGCACGGCGCTGTCCCTGCTGCTGGCTGCTTTGGTGATCACGGCGCTGTTTCGTCAGTTCAATCACAATCTACAGCGCAAAAACCAGGAACTAGAAGCTGCCCTGCAAGAACTCCAGCAAGCCCAAAACCACCTGATCCAGCAGGAAAAAATGGCCACGCTAGGACAAGTCACCGCTGGCGTAGCCCATGAAATCAACAATCCCCTGGGCGTGATTCGGGCATCGGCCAACAATACCAACCGAGCATTGCAGGATGTGCTGGCGGCACTGCCAACCTTCCATCAGCGGCTGACCCCAGAGGAGCAAGAGAGCTTCTTTGAACTGGTGACGCGGGCTCTCAAACCCCGTCCTTTGGAGATTCTCCAGGAAAGCCGATCGCTGAAGCGCAAAATTATGGCGGATTTGAAGGAGCAGGGTATCAGCGATGCCCGAGATGCCGCAGATCTGCTGATTGACATGGGCGTTTATGAACAGCTTGAGTTTTTGCTGCCCCTATTGAAAGGTGAACAGGGCAACTGGGCGCTCCAGTTGGCCTATAACCTGTCCTGCTCTTTTTCTGCGAATCAGATGATCTTGAATGCGGTGGAGCGATCGGCCAAAATTGTTTTTTCGCTCAAAAATTATTCGCACTTTGACCACAGCGGTCAGAAACAGAGGATGAATGTGGTGGATTCGCTGGAAACAACGATCGCCATCTACAATAGCCAGCTTAAGCGCAATATCGACATCATCCGCGAGTATCAGGACATACCCACCCTCTTAGGCTATCCGGATGAACTGATTCAGGTTTGGACAAACTTGATCCACAACGCTATCCAAGCAATGCCCTCTGGCGGAACGCTGACCCTAGCCGTAGGGCAAAAAGACGAGGGAATTGAGGTCACGGTAACCGATACTGGGGAAGGGATTCCCGCTGATGTCCAGCAGCGAATCTTTGATGCCTTTTTCACCACGAAACCAACGGGTGAAGGCAGTGGTCTAGGACTCCACATCAGCCAGAAAATTATTGAGAGACACCAGGGAAGACTGACAATTATTGAGAGACACCAGGGAAGACTGACCGTTTTCAGTCAACCGGGGCATACTCAGTTCGGCGTATGGCTACCGATTTAAGCCCGATCGCTGGATTAAATGGACAGCGTTGCTTGGTGAGAGATGAATGGAGATGGAGTGGCACCGTCGCTCAGTCCATTCATCCCACCAAGTTCCAATTTCATTCCACCAACCTCAATTCTAAATTCACTTACCCAGGACAATTCCCATGTCGAATGCTGCAATTCTCTGTGTGGATGATGAGGTTCCTATTCTAAAGGTTTTGAAGGAACAACTGAAGCGAAGTTTCGGCAACCAATATATCTATGAAGTGGCTCAAAGTGTCGAAGAAGCTTGGTTGGTCATTGAAGAGATGGAACAGGATGAGGTGAAGATCTTAGTGATTGTTTCAGATTGGCTGATGCCGAATGTGCGGGGCGATCAGTTTCTGATACAGGTGCATGAGCGGTTTCCTGAGGTTGTGACGGTCATGTTGACGGGGCAGGCCGATGAGGGGGCGATCGATCGCGCCAAGCAGCAAGCCAATCTCTATGCCTGTCTCCGGAAGCCCTGGAGAGAGGAGGAACTGCAACAAGTGATTCGCTCAGCCCTAAATTGAGATAGACAAGCTGTTTGAATGGCAAGTTAAAGGACAAGAATACAATAGATGAGAATATTCTCATCTATTTTTCATCTTCAGCTTAGGGAAAGTTCTGTATGTTAGATCTGTTACATACAAACTTATGTAAACTAAGCGGTGTAATGTTGGAGTTGAAAGATCTGACTCAGAGGAGAGATCGCAGTTCGTTTCTAAGAGTACCACCTCTTGTCTCTATTATTTTAGGTTGCGTATGTGTGAAATTGCGTGGTGTCTAGCGTAATTTATTTTCTCTCCGGTCTAAGATTATCGAGACGATGACTGAAACATAGTTGCTCCAAGACCGTGTTTCTGGACTCTCTAAGCGATGGAATTTCAGTAAGTTATTTCGTTAAGAATCTTCTCTTAGGCGCAAGAGGATCGCTGTTCAAGGTGGAAACGGGTGAGGTTTCCATCACAGACTGCACCTTTAGCAAGCGTAGTAAAATGCTGGAAAATCACTCTCTCGCTCTAGACTTGTGCTGCTTATTGTAGGTTCAATAGCATCTTCTAATTTTTTTCAGAATCATCATGGTAAATGTACACCTGATCAATGTTGGCTATAACAATACTGTCGCCGCAAACCGAGTCATATCCATTGTTGCACCTGACTCTGCGCCCGTGAAACGGCTGATTAGCGATGCGCGCGATCGCGGTCAACTGATTGATGCCACCTATGGCCGCAAAACCCGAGCTGTTGTCATTACCGACTCAGGATTTATTCTTTTGTGTGGAATACAGCCCGAAACCGTAGCCAATCGGTTTGTCAACGGCAAGAACGGCCATAAGGACAATGCTCGTAAGGATGGACATCAGGAGGACAGTTAACACAGGTGCGTCAGGATCATCAGGGTTTTATGATTCCACACAAGATTAGCTAGAATCTTAACTGATGGGGCTTCTAGCCTTCCCTAATTTAACCCATCAGGATCTAGCAGATACTAGCACTACCCGTGTGAGTGTGACGAGACACCTGAACCGGATGAAGTAAGGAGGGATGGGGGCGATCGCGACGAAACCTGCTCCTCTAAGGATCGTGAATTAAATAAGACCGGAGAGAATGCTAAATTAGAGGCGGCGGAATTAATAGAGTCGATTGATGCAGCCTTACCCCAAAAGTTCAGAAGCACCCAACCTACAGTAAAAGATGTGTCAGGTTGCCAGCGTTGATTCTCCTTCAATCTGATGCAATCTCTTCCACTTGAACATTCCAATTATCCAGAGTTACTGCCACCGTTTGATCCAATCGAGCCAGGGCATCGAGGAAATCAATTTTGGCATTGATCTCGCTATTTTGTGCAGCGACAACATCGTTTTGCAGCGACAAAACTTGAAAGATGTCGGCTCCTCTTCCCCGACGAAATCTGACATTGGCGACTTCGAGACGACGCTCGGCAGCTTCTCTGGCCTGACGAGTTGCGGTGATCAGTTGCGAGGCTGACACGACGTTCCGTAAACTGTCTTCTACGGCTTGTTTAATCGCTTCTGTGACCTCTACTAAATTGTTCTGCTGTTGTTGGATGTTAATCTCGGCTTGGGTGACTGCGGTTCTGAGGGAGCGATCGCCAAATACTCGACTCAAGCGGAGCTGAGCGGTTGCATCCGAAGTATCTCCAATGTTTGCGTCCATCTGTAAATTGAGGTTCCAGCGTCGATTATCTCGGGCGATCACCTGGTCTAACTCAGCAGTCTCAATATCCAGTTGAGCAAGCTGATAATCAGCGCGATTAGCGTAGGCTTTTTGCAATAAATCTTCCAGCTTCAATTGATTCACTGATTCTGCTGCAATGCCTCCATTTCTAAACTCATCAATCAGCGTTTGCGGCACAACAATATCGATCGGTTCTGCTAAATCAAGCAAAGAGAGCAGATTAGATTTGGCTTGCTGCGGTTGGCATTGACTAGGACTTCGATAAACCGGAGTTGCTGTCGTTGATTTTCGATCGAAAGCTGCTGAATCTTGAGCGCTTCCTGGGCACGGGCGATCGCACGATAGGCGATCGTGGCTTCGGTGATGCGATCGATTAAACCCTGTTGAAACGAAAGAATATTACGGACTTCTCCCTGTCTGGCTCGTTCGATGGGTGCTTCGTTGATGCGCTCTCCGGCACCGCGTAGCAAGGGCTGACTGATGGTGATTCCGACTCGGCGAGTTTCGAGGGGATTGACCGTGACAGAGATTTCAGTGCCAATGGGGGTTCGCATCCGTCCCGTGATTTGAGCCGTTTCGGTCAGCGGATCGGAGTTGATAGGAACGGGTAGATTTGCAAAAGTTTGGCTCACCCCTAAACCCAGGAGCGGCTCCAGACGAGGCGCAAAGGTGCTCTCAACATCTCGGAGTTGTTCTCTTTGAATGATGCGGCTGAGGGTAGAATTGCGGAGTTGACGATTGTTTTGCAGCAGTAGGGAAACAACATCGGGCAAGGTTAGGCAGCTTGTAAAAATAACTTGAGCAACTATTTGGTTCCTCTTGGTTGAATTCGGTAGTTCCAATCTCCATGAAATCGTCTTTTGTGTAAAGCAAT
>JALOOP010000255.1 GCA_025454315.1 Oculatellaceae cyanobacterium Prado106 | reverse complement strand
ACTCAAACCTACACAGGCCGATTTAGAAGATCGGTGCTCTATTCTGTTGAGCTACACTCCCAGGATTGGTAGCCCTGGCAGGATTTGAACCCGCAACCCCCTGTTTGTAAGACAGACGCTCCACCATTGAGCTACAGGGCTACGCAAGCGGATGATGGGACTCGAACCCACGCGCTGAGTATGGCGTACTCAGATGCTAGCCATTACATCACACCCGCATGTGTGTTGAAAATGTTTGCAATCAAAAATGGACGATTTGAGTTTGGAGAAGGAGATAGGATCTAACCTTCTCCAAACATTGAGAGATGCAAGGCTTAATTACAAGGATTTTGCCTTGGTTTGATACCAGTCTTTCGCAGCATTGGTGATGGCTTTGTTCACATCCTTCCAGGTAAGTTGAGCCGCTTCCAGTTCAGCGACGCTTTCTTTTTGGACATCCAAAGTGAACCACTTTAGAAATGCACCGATTTGCACCATGTCAAACTGACCTTTGCAGGCTTCCGTAACGCCCTGTTCTAGCCGACTTGGCGTGACAAACAAGTGAACAAACTCATCAATGCTTTTGACCGTCTCAGGGTTCACCTGCACAGGCTTTTTAACCTTGACCGACTGGTGTTTTTCCCCTTTGGCTTTGAACAGCAATTCAGCATACTCCAGGCGTTCGACCTGAGTATCGGCTTGAGGATAGAACACTAACCCTTCACCAATGCCTTCAATGCCAAAGGTTTCTTTCACCCAGGGATCAACTTGCTCAACGTCGTCCACCATCTGGTTTAATGTGGCGATTGCACCCTCCAGTTGTTCACTATCCCCAAAGTCCAGATCGATGGTTGATCCGTAGAAGGGCAACACATAAATATCGGGATGCGACGGCAAGGAGGTTGCAATTTGATCTGAGCCAATTTCCAGTCTTGCCACTTTATCGATGGCTCCGATCACCTGCATCGCAAATATCACAAAGACTCTGCGATCGATTTGAGAAATTGCGGCTCGGGATTGAATCCCTTTTCCACACCATTCCCCAAAAATCGTTAAGTGATCCGTCTGAGCCAACGCTGCAAAATAATCGAGGTTTTGGCTCACCCATTTCGCAAAGCCCATATTGTCGTCTTCGGGGGTAATCACCTGAGAGCGACTTTGAGCCGCGACACGACCATCTGGGAAAATTTGAACGGCGGCATTGGTGCCATCCAGTTTAACTTTTGCCCGGTAGGTTACTTGGGGTGTTGCTTCAACGGCTTGCAAGCTTCGCCGCACGTTATAGAGTAACTCAACGCTTGGCCAACGCTGCAACTGGACGTTTTGTGCGATCGCAGGCTGACAGTAGATTTTCGACAAATCACTCCCGACCGGATCATCCACTGTTCCCAGTGCCATGCCGTAGGAAGACAACCCTCTGAGTTTTGTGGCTTTAATCTTGGTACCATCTTTGAGAACGGCATCGATCATGGCTACGGCCACCCGATCGCCCACCTGATACACTCGATCTTGATTAGCGATGATTTGTAGGCGATCGCAACCCGGCGCAGACATCTGGTAAAGATTGAGAGATTCTGCATTCGGATGCTTCTCTGCCGTTTTCACTTCCATTACCATGACTGTCATCGCGGACTCCTTTTCGCCTAACGTGTGTCTATCAATATTTGCCTATTCATAATGCCCTGCTGATCTCAAGCTCCACCACCTAAGAATGGCGGGAATAGCATTGCACTCATGAACATCCAAGAACTAAATCTGTGAATTCATATTGAATGCCCTGCTGTCAACTTTGGGATCAACATTTGGTATGGACAGCGGGACTTAAACCCACACCAAGAGGTTGGAAGCCTCACATGCTACCGTTACACCATGTCCACATTCTGGGGCTGGTGACAGGACTTGAACCTGCTACCCATCGCTTACAAGGCGATCGCTCTGCCATTGAGCCACACCAGCAAATCGGGGAGGGGGAAAGGGAAAAGGAAAAAGGGGAAAGGGGGGATAGTTGGAAAAGTGGATAGATAATCGTGCAAGGAGCAGATCCTCGTGTTTTATCATTAGCCAATCTCCATGTATTTTTCCTTAACTTCATCTGTGTTCATCCGTGTTCATCTGTGTTTTACCTTTCGCCTTTCCCCTTTTCCCTTTCCCCTAATTGGACGCGGGGGTGAGAGTTGCACTCACCGATCGCAGCTTATGAGACTGCCGAGCCGCTCTTGCTCTATCCCCGCTATACCTCTGGCGAGAGTCGAACTCGCATCATTCCAGTTTTAAGCCGGACACGTCTGCCAATTGCGTCACAGAGGCAAAGGATTTTCAATTTTAGATTGACGATTTTGAATTGTAGATTTCTTCAATTTAAAGTCGAGTGGGCTGTGTAGGTTTTGAACCTACGCGCTTCCGCTTAAGAGGCGGCTGCTCTGCCAACTGAGCTAACAGCCCATTAAGAGTTTTGAATGAACGATTTTAGAGTTGGAAGTGAGAGCATTCAAACTCCAAAATCGAGTGGGTCGCCCAGGGGTTGAACCTGGATCTGTCCGCTTAAAAGGCGGCTGCATATCCGCTCTGCCAACGACCCGAAATGATCTGAGAGATGAAATGGTCTGAGTGGTAGGGATTGTAGGCTATGCCTTCCCGCAGGGTACCTACGACCTTCAGTTCCCCGTTCGCGCAGCGTGCCGGAGGCATACTGACGCGCTCCCACTGCGCCACACCCAGAAGTTTGGTACACCGGGCAGGACTCAAACCTGCTAGTAACACGCTTATCGGGCGTGGGCGTCGATCACTTCCGCCTCCGGTGCCTATGGATTTTAGATTTTGGATTTTGGATTCTAGATTGTCTTCCGCCCAATCCAAAATCCAAAATCTAAAATCCAAAATTAAACAAGTTTGGTACTCCTGATGGGATTTGAACCCACAAAAACTAGATTCTCGATCTAGTGCGTCTTCCGTTCCGCCACAGGAGTACGAGTGCCCTTGGTGAGATTTGTAGCTTGCTTCTGCGGAGCAGTACTCACCGAAACTACGTTCTGACCACGGCATGTCTATCCAGTTGCATCACAAGGGCAGTCCGGGTTGTTGTTGTGTAGTATGAGCCGACTACAAACAACAACTCAAAAGATAAATGGTCGGGATGGTAGGATTTGAACCTACGACTCCTTGTCCCCAAAACAAGGCTTCTGGCCACTGAATTACACCCCGAGGGTTGGTACTGCTGGTGGGAGTCGAACCCACAACGATCGGTTTCTAAGACCGACACCTCTTCCGATTGGGTTACAGCAGCATGGTTGGTACTCCTGGTGAGAATTGTAGCTTGCTTCCGTGAAACGGTACTCACACTTGGACTGTTTTTGAGACAGCCGCCTCTGCCGTTGGGCTACAGGAGTATGCGCGGTGCAGATGTCCATGAAAAGATTGCAGTTCTTTCTATGGGATCTGCGATCGCAGGCATTGCTTAATCTAGGGATGAATGGATATGTGGCGGCGTAGCCGCCACATATCCATTCATCCCGTCAATCACCAACACCCGATCGCCACTGAGAAATGGGAGGTGACAGCGGATTTGACCCAGACAACTGTTTTGACCTCCCAATTGCCCCACCAGGACTCGAACCTGGAGTCTACGCTTTCAAAGAGCGGGATGTTGCCGATTACACCACAGGGCATTGATTAGAACATGACTAGGACATTGACTAGGAGATTGATTTAAGAACATTGGTTGCAGGAGTTGGGGTCGAACCAACCTCTCTCTAGTTCAGAGCTAGAGCGACTTGCCCAATCGTCCATCCTGCAATGAATGGCTGCTCCAGTAGGATTTGTTCGCGGAGCGTCTCCGATAGGAGAAACCTACAGCCTCCCGGTTAACAGCCGCTTGCTCTGCCAGTTGAGCTATGGAGCATTGTGTGAGCTTTCCAGATCTATGGTTGAGAACATGTTAATGGTTTCAACCATAGATCTGTGAATGACGCACGAGTGGGAAGTGGCGGGATCGAACCGCCATCTCGCCGTTTTCAGCAGCATGTGAGCACCAGCTTCACCAACTTCCCAATTTGATGAGTTCCAATTTGGCGGAGGACAGAGGAATCGAACCCCTAGCCCAAGGGCTACCCTGGTTTTCAAGACCAGTTGCCGACCATTCAGCGGTGTCCTCCATAGTTATCAATGGCACATCATCAGTGACATCATTAATGTTGAATTAATGTTGAATGCATCGTGAATCCTTAGCAAATTAACGATGAATGAATGGCGAGAACGGAGGGACTTGAACCCCCAATCTTCGGTTTCGTAGACCGAGATGTTTATTCCGATTACACCACGTTCTCAAACTTTGCATTCTTCTTGGTGTTTCAAATGCATTCCGAAGTAAATTCCAGAGTGCATCCTGAAAACTATTTCGAGAAGCATCCTAAATTGCATCCTGAAAATCAAAGGCGGAGAGCAGTGGACTCGAACCACAATTGTTCATCCATCTGTTTAGCAAACAGCGCCGATCGCCCGATCGATTTACTCTCCCTATGCCTTTATAGCTCAGAAATTGGACATTCAGAATGAATTGGTAGGTCGGGCAGGAGTCGCACCTGCAACGCAATTGCGGCTGTTTTACAGACAGTTGCCCACGCTGATAGGCGAGCCGACCCATAGATGGAATAGACTTTATCGGAAATATTGTTTTTGCTCGGCGAAGCCGAGCAAAAACAATATTTCCAACGCCTAAAACCTCATTTTCGATAAAGTTTAATGATTTGGCAGTGCCGACGGGAATCGAACCCGCAAACACAAGTTTGAAAGACTTGCGGCTTTACCGATTTGCCTACGGCACCAAACTTAGAGTTTCTACAGTGGTCATACTGTAGAACGCACAGACCAGGATTTGAACCCGGACTAAAGGTTTTGGAGACCCTTGTGCTGCCGTTACACCATCTGTGCTTGGTCGCAGTGGCGGGACTTGTTCGCATAGCGTCTCCGATAAGAGAAACCCGCATATTCTCGGTTATGAGCCGAGTACCTTACCATTAGGTGACACTGCAAAGAATGGACTCCAGGGTGGGAATCGAACCCACGATAGTCGATTTTGCAGACCGACGCCTTTCCACTTGGCGACCTGGAGATTGAATGCTGTGTAAGTTGAAGTTGAACCACAGCAGCGAGGATGACAGGGATCGAACCTGCAACTTCCTGCCTCGGAAGCAGGCGCTCTTTCCATTTGAGCTTCATCCTCAATGATTGGAAGCCATGACGAGAGTTGCACTCGCTTCTCTCTAGCTGAGAACTAGAGCGACTTGTCTATTCGTCCACACGGCTGCACTGTTCGTTGATGAATGAGATGAGGCTTTCAGTTTCATCTCATTCACTTGTAGTACAAGAGACTACACGGGGGTAATGGGATTTGAACCCACGATCTTTCGCTCGACAGGCGACTGCTTTAGACCTCTAAGCTATACCCCCAAGGTGGCAATATTCAGTTGTCAAGGTTCAGAGTGCTGACACAGCAGCGGTTAGAGAATGCTACGCCGTTCCAGGAAATAGGTTTGCTGGAGCTGGCGGAGAGTTTCGACTTGATGAATGGAATGGAAAATTGGTTTTTCCGGTTTTGTTCTTTGCGGTTTCGTTGGCTGGATAGCATCGATCCGGTGGGTAGGATGCGGTCGCTCTCGAAGGGTGATTCGTTGGAGAGAATTCTGCAAGAATGAAAGCTTCGAGAGAGAATCCAGTTTTGAAAGGGAGCGGGTTTTCATTGGCTTGGCTCCTTTGTTTCTCATCTCATACTACAAATGTAGTATGCATACTACAGATTGTCAAGGGGTTTGCGAAACTTTTTTTTGAGAAGTTGAGGAACGATCATCGCGATACGCTGGGTTGTTCTTGGTGGTGGGGGTTGGGCGATCGCTTCAAATTAAATTTAGAGTGCGGTTGAGGGGCGATCGCAAATTGGGTTGAGGCGATCGCATCTTCCCGACATAAAATCACCAACAAAAGCTTCTAAATTTCACCGTTTGCGAAATTGGCATCGCTCCCAGCCTGCCCGTAGATAAATGACGAGCTAACAGAACAAGGTCATTAATGAAGGGCTAATAGCCCGTGATTCATCTACGGGCGGGCTAGAAACGAAGCCGATCCAAGCGCTGGAAATTCGCCACAGGTATCATTCATTCACGAGCGAACCTAAAACGAAGCCGATCGCCATCTCCTTCAAAGAGCCTACCAAATCACCTCATGCATTCCTCAAGGATTGACGATGAAGCTCCTAAACAAGATTTAGGAATTTCAATTCTGAATTCTCAATAGAAATTCAATAATTGATTCAGTGAAGCTTCTTAGACGTAACTTCGATGTTCACACAGAAGTGTAGAGGTAAATAGTCTTTACCCTTCTATGAGTGTTCATGATTGAGAGTCAGAATCGTCTAGATATGATTCAAAGAATGATTCCCTAAACCATTGTCAGGATAAATTTGTGGTAGGTACAATGACCCTCTTTACAAATTTATCCTGATGTTCAGTTCCAGTGAATCCATTCGCTAGGCCAAAGAGGAAACACGGGCTTCACTCATCTGCCATAGCTTATAGAGAAAGAACTCGGTGCGATCGCCCATCACGGTCAAAAACATCCCTTCATGGGCTTCTTTGCTCTCCGCAATCCAGCTTCCCTGCAGGTTCACTTCCACAAACTTGCTATCGACTGGAATCACAGTGACCAACCCTCGACATCCGTTGCTCAAGGACAACTCTAGTTGATCGAGTGCAGGAATGTCGGCAGGCAGCAAAAAGGATGCACAGCCCGGCTCAACCTGGAGGGTTTGCCCCAGCCGCATGGCCAGAACCACATGCTGAGCAATCAACAGTTCCAGGGAGGTCTTAGTCCGCTCCATGTACAATCCAACTTCGGTGTAGTTTAGTTTCAGCATAGGTTGGTTTCCTGATTATTCAAGAGGCTGATGTTCCTTCCAGAACTGTTCTGCGAAGGCGATCGCAGGGTGAATCGGTGCCTTGGGTTTGGTTCTCAGAACCATCCCAATCTCGTGTAACAATGAGTCACTTTTGGATGAATTGCACTTCTCGCAGGCAGTCACCACGTTGTCCCAGGTGTGGGTTCCACCTTTGGATCGGGGAATCACATGGTCGAGGGTGAGACGTTTGCTGCTGCCGCAGTATTGGCAAGCGTGGTTGTCCCGGCGAAAGATTTCGCGACGGTTGACCGGGGGCACTTTCCAATGGCGCTCAGGGTTGCCGCCTACCAAACGAATATGCTCCGGAATCAGGAGGACAATACTGGGGGAACGGACTTCCCATTGCCGGGTGCTGCTGAATTCCAGCGTTTCGGCCTGTCCGGTGACCAGGAGTGCGATCGCCCGTTTGATATTAATCCGCGCTAGGGGGAGGTAGTTCTTAGAGAATACGACCACCTGGTTTTGTAATACCTGGGGCTGTGATATTGAGATGGGCTCACTCAGTGGGTAAGCTTGCATAAAATTTCTCCTCAAAAAAACAACCCCCGCTGCTGGTTGACCAGGAGCGGGGGTTTGGGAAAGTTGGATACTTGTTTCCCTAAATCGGTGCCAGGGTTGCCCTGCACCTCCCACGCTCGATCCTGCGATCCGGGTTAAGCCAGTCAGACACTGTGAGAACAAAAGCCGTGCGAACGAAAGCTGTGAAAACTGAGCCAGCGACGAAACTAAAGCCGCGATCGGAGCCTTGAATGCCTTTAATGCCTTGCATGACGACTGAGCCGCCAGCCAACCGATATTGACCTTCCAGGGAATACTGTTCTGCAAATCGGGGCAGTCGCTCCGACGAACGCAGGGTAGACACGCCAAATCCCGCACAACCAAACCGCACCCATGCTCTGCCTAAGCCCTGATGGCTTTGGCATGGCGTGGCGGCGGCTAATGTGGCGAGAAGGATGCGTATCATGGAATTTGGTGAAGGTTGTAGGATTTAGCCCTGATAAGGCTGAAGTTACAAATGTGGATGTTTATATCCTACATTTGTAGTATGGGATTGTCCACCTCTTTATAAAAGTTTTTGATTTTCGGTTGATCCGGCAGCCTGACGGATTCAGACTATGATGAATGGGCAATTTATTAGGACTATGCTTCCTTAGCTTCTTTTCCTACAAACCGTAGCAGTTCAATTTCGCAATCTGGAGGTTGCAATGCCCCAATTCCCCGGCATGAATCCCTATCTAGAAGGTTACCTTGTTCAAGATTTGCACAGTGCCCTTGCAAATCGAATTCGGGCATTGCTAACGCCACTGCTGCGCCCTCGCTATGCGGCTCGTCTAGAAATTTCTGTGATTCAGGATGTAGGCTTGACTGAGGAACTAAGGTCTTCTCTGGTTAAGGTGGTTATATGATGGTGCAACAGGCAAGGAGGGTGAACCGATGATTCAGGCGTTGCAACAACCTGTTACCTTTGAAGAATTCATTGAGTGGAAACCCAATGATGGACAGTATGAGTTACGCAAGGGAGTTATTCTTGAAAGGCAACCGAAAGGGAAGCATGAGGAAATCACTGGTTTTTTAATAGCAGAACTCACCTTTCAGGCACGAGTCCAAAAACTTCCTTACTTCTCACCCAAACAAGCACTTGTCAAATCTCCAACGGATGAGAACAGCGCTTATTTGCCGGACGTACTCCTGGTTGACTCCAGAGAATTGTCCTCAGAACCCTATTGGGAAAGAGCTTCAACCCTAACCCAAGGAAGTTCCATCCCCATGATTGTTGAGGTGGTCAGCAGTAATTGGCGCGATGATTACCTGACTAAACTCAGCGAATATGAAGAACTGGGCGTTCCAGAATACTGGATTGTCGATTATGCAGCCTTTGGTGGGCGACGGTTTATTGGCAACCCTAAACAACCAACTTTGAGTGTTTACCGATTAGTGGAGGGTGAGTATGAGTTGCAGCCTTTTAGAGCGGGCGATTCTCTTTCAGAGACACTTCATGGACGCATCCTCTCCCATTACCCCATGAGTTGTTGTAATCGCCGACTTTCTAACTCCAGAACTCGACGGGCAAAGTCATGGTCGCGATCGAACAAATCATCCAAAGTATCTACCGGAATGGCAAGAATGCGGGTTGGGGTAGCTTGAGCCACGATCGTACTGGCTAGTTCTGCGTGGGAAAGCACCTCTAGCTCATCCAAGACATAGCCGGGACGGAGAGACTCGGTGACGATCTCGCCGTTTTGCCGATGACGCTGAATTTGCACCTCACCTTCCATCAGCAGAAGCAGTTCACGACAGGTATCGCCTTCCTCGGTGATGACCTCAGTTGCTTTGTGGCCTTTGACGGTGGCGAGTTCAGCCAACTTAATCAGGGTTTCACTATGAACCCCGCCGAAGAAGTCGCTGCTGCACAGGTAAACCAGCTTTTCGAGCGTAGCAAAGTCCTTGAGATCGCTAGCCTTAGTTGCAGCCGTTTCAGCAGAACTGAGAATGGTTTGAGCCACTTCCTGAACGATCGCATGGGGCTTGTGGGTCAGCGCCAGAAGACTCTTCGCCTGAACCTGAGCCTGCTGCGGTGCCAGTTGGTTGAGCATATACAAACTCACGGCCTGGATCACGGGATTGGGATCATCCAGGAGCGCGGCCAGGTGGCTGGCAATTTCGGGCGGGGGAAGCTCCAAGGAACAGGCCAGACGAACTTCATCAGGGATTTGCTGGAAGCCAATTTCGCCCGGTTTTTTCAAGAGCCGCAGAATTTCAGGGCTGAGGCGATGCTGCCAGCTTGTTGGGGACTGGGGATGCAGGGCACTCTCGTCCAGGATGTCTTGCAAGACGCTGGGGGCAAGGTTTTCGAGCGATCGCGCCAATTTCAAAGCAGGCAGTTCCGTCACCCCATCCGGATGCGGCTCATGTTCCAGGTGTTCCAGAATCTCTAACAATCCTGTGATCAACAGTTTCTCTTTCTATTGAAAGAATCGCCAAATTTGTTAGCCTCAGTTCAGTCGTCGTTGCTCGAAGGTAACTTAGTATCAGTTTCAGTTTTGAGAATGATCGCTCACAACCAGCAAAAAAAACTGGTATCGTCAGTAGAACGAAACAACAAATTTAAGGATGCCAAGAAGCGTGAGGTCAACAGCTGCACATTTTTTTACTAACATTCTGCAATCTTGAATTTCCTCAAATAAGCGATCACCGTCCGCGTCGTCGGCGTATGCAACTGCTAGATCTCTACACTTTATTATTATTATTATTATTATTACAGTTGATTTAACGTGCCTCTATCGGCTTTCGACAATGTTGAAACACTTCTGCACAAGGTTATCAATGTCGTTTACCATTGTCGTTCATAA
>JALOOP010000254.1 GCA_025454315.1 Oculatellaceae cyanobacterium Prado106 | reverse complement strand
TAACTGGACGGGGCGCAGAAGTTTCCCAAGGCTTGGGATTTGAACAGGCGATCGATCGCAACTTGTTTGACCATAGTGCGGATTGCATTAAGGTGATGGATCTGGACGGGCGGTTGCTGTCGATGAATCAGTCGGGTATTTGTCTGCTACAGATTGGGGATGTCAATGAGGTGCTGGGCAAGCCCTGGCAGTCGTTTTGGCAGGAGGAATACCACGAGGCGATCGCCACCGCCATTGCCACCGCAAAAGCAGGCGGGACAGGACGGTTTCACGGCTATTGTCCGACAGCGCAGGGAACGCCAAAGTGGTGGGATGTGAGTGTGATTGCGGTGTTGAACTCGGCGGGTGATTCCCAGTCGTTGATTGCGATCTCTCGGGATGTGACGGCAATTCACCGGAGTGAGAATGCGCTGCGGGAAAGCCATGAGCAGTTGGCGAATATTCTGGAAAGTATCACGGATGCTTTCTTTTCTTTGGATGAGGAGTGGCGGTTTACCTTTGCCAATCCCCAGGCGGGTGTCCTACTGCAACGAGCGCAGGCGGATCTGATGGGCAAGAATGTCTGGGAAGAGTTTCCAGAGGCGGTCGGTTCAGACTTTTATAAGGCGTATCATCGGGCGATCGCCGAACAAACCACTGTCCAATTTGAAGCCTACTATCCGCCGTTGGAGTCCTGGTTTGAAGTGCGGGCTTATCCGGCACAGCGGGGGTTGGCGGTTTATTTTCAGAATGTGTCGGCGCGGAAGGCGGCTGAGGCGGAGCGAGAAGAGCTGCTGCAACAGGAACAGGCGGCTCGGGCGCAGGTGGAAGAACTGCTGCGACAGCTAGCGATGGAACAAAGTCGATTGGAGCAAGTGTTGCAGCAAATGCCGATCGGGATTTCCATCTCGGAAGCGCCTTCGGGCAAACTGTTATTTCACAATGAAGAAGCAGAGCGGATTCTAAGGCATCCACTGCTGGCGGCTGCAACCTATGAGGACTATGGGCAGTACGGTGGCTTCCACCCAGAAACGGGACAGCTTTATCAGCCGGAAGATTATCCGATTGCGCGATCGCTCCTCCAGGGCGAAGTGGTCAAGGCCGAGGAGTTGTATTATCGACGGGGCGACGGAACGAATACGGTATTTTCCATTAGCGCGGCTCCCATTTTTGATCCGGGAGGGCAGATGACGGCTGTGGTGTGTACGTTCGAGGACATTGCCTCGTTGAAGCAGGCGGAGACGGCGCTGCGGGACAGTGAACAGCGCTACAAGCTGCTGGCGGAAATGATTCCCCAGTTTGTCTGGATTACTTCTGCGGCTGGACAGAATGAGTATGTCAATCGTCAGTTTTGTGAATATACGGGATTGAGCGAGGCAGATTTATTGCACATGGACTGGCTGGAGATCATTCACCCCGACGATCGCCAACCCACTCAAGAACGCTGGATGAACGCGGTTCAGGTGGATGAACTGTATGAGATTGAGTATCGATTCCGTCGCTTTGATGGAACGTACCGCTGGTTTTTGGGACAGGGTAGACCGTTGAAAAATGAACAGGGTGAGATTGTTCGTTGGTTTGGCACCTGTACGGATATTCACGACCAAAAGCAAATCGAACTGGAACGCGCCCAACTGCTGGCTGAAGCCCAGGCTGCCCATGCGGAAGCAGAAGCGGCTAGCCGGATGAAGGATGAGTTTTTGGCGATCGTCTCCCATGAGTTGCGATCGCCCCTCAACGCCATGCTGGGCTGGGCAAAGCTCCTCCGCGCTGGCAATCTCAACGATGATCTGCGGGAAAAAGCGGTTCAGGTGATTGAGCGCAATGCGGAAGCCCAGACTCAGTTGATTGAAGACTTGCTGGATATTTCCCGGATTATCCGAGGGAAGGTTCGCCTGAATTCTATGCCTGTTCATTTGGCGCAGGTGGTTGAAGCGGCGATCGACACGATTCGCCCCAGTGCAGACATCAAACAAATCCAAGTTGAATCCCGACTACAACAGAAAATGGCGGTTCAGGGGGATCTCGATCGCCTTCAGCAGGTGGTTTGGAATTTGCTCTCGAATGCGGTCAAGTTTACGCCAGAAGGGGGACAAGTCACGGTGGCTTTAGCCCAGGTTGGTAATCGGGCTGAAATTCGGGTTGTGGATACGGGGAAAGGCATTAACCCAGACTTTTTGCCCCATGTGTTCGATCGCTTCCGGCAGGCGGAAAATGTGACGACTCGCACCACCGCTGGGTTGGGGTTGGGCCTGGCGATCATCCGCAGTTTGGTGGAAATGCACGGCGGCACGGTTCGGGTGGAAAGCCAGGGAGAAGGACTGGGAACTACGTTCATTGTGCAATTACCTCTGATTCAGGGACTGCCCTTGCAACCTGAGTCAGAAACTCCTTCATTAGCCTCAGATACAGATTCTCTAGAAGGACTGCGGATTTTAGTCGTAGACGATGAGCAGGATACTCGTGAATTTATGGTGACGGCTTTAGAAACGTTTGGAGCGACGGTCATGGCCGCAGCATCGGCAGAGGAAGCCATTCAAACGCTAAAGGCTTTTCAGCCGGATGTGTTGTTTAGCGATATTGGAATGCCGAATCAGGATGGTTATGCGCTAATTCAACGGGTGCGCGCGCTGCCCCCAGAGCAGGGTGGCAAGATTCCAGCGGTGGCGCTGACGGCTTTTGCGCGACAGGAAGATCGAATGCAGGCGATCGCGGCTGGATTCCAAATGCATGTGACGAAACCGATCGAGCCAACTCGGTTGGTTTCGGTGACGAAAATGCTGGCTGCTGGAAAGGAGGGGCGATCGACGGGACAGGCTTTGAGGTGCTAATTGGGGAAAAGGGAAAAGGGGAAGGGGGAAAGGGAATACAGCGAGATCATCGTTGTAGATTTCATGGTTCTTTGTTGACCTGTGACCCTTTGCCATTCCTTGTTTCCATCCCTGTAAACTCTATGAGGTTTCCCCAATCATTCCTCGAAAACTCCATGCTCCCCCTTTCCCCTTTTCCCCTTCCCCCTTTCCCCTCTTACCGCCACCGAGTAATCATCACACGAGTGCCTTGTCCAACCTGTGAAGTGATTTCAAATTCATGCATGAGTCGTTTGGTGCCGCTTAAGCCCAGTCCTAGGCCATTGCCCGTAGTGTAGCCGTCGGTCATGGCGAGGTCGAGGTCAGAAATGCCGGGGCCTTGGTCGGTGAAGGTGAGGCGCAAGCCTTTACGAGAGCCGTTTTCGATGGCTTCGAGTTCTACCGTGCCGCCTAAGCCGTAGTCCACCATGTTTCGCGCCAGTTCGCTGGCAGCGGTGACAATCTTGGTTTGCTCGACTAGGCTAAATCCCATTTCCACTGCCCAAGCACGCGCCTGCTGCCGAACCACCAGTACATCTGCCGAAGAACGAGCTTCTACGACTTCATGTTTGAGCATGGGTGTCACGCTCCTCCGGGGATGCTCCGAATGGCGATCGCAACAAGGCCATCCCTTGCTCCACGTTTATCGCAGTCCGTACCCCCGTAAGGGAAAGCCCCAGTTCAACTAAGGTAATGGCGACCGCAGGCTGCATCCCCACCACCACGGTATCAGCATCCAGAATTCGCGACATGGTAGCGATATTGCCGAGAATTCGACCAATGAAGGAATCTACGATTTCTAGCGCAGAGATGTCAATGAGAACGCCTTGAGCCTGGGTTTTGACAATGCGATTGGTCAAATCATCCTGAAGGGCAAGGGCAAGGCGATCGTGCATGTCAACCTGGATCGTCACTAGGAGAAATTGCCCCATTTGGAGGATGGGTATTCGTTCCACGGTGGTTTTCCTTTTTATTGAGGGGGAAAGGGAAAAGGGGAAGGGGGAAAGGGGGGTGGTTGGATAAGTAGGGCGAGGGTGTAACTGGGAAAAATCTAGGTTTTTCTAAGACGCTAATCGTGAATCAAAAACGAAGAGCGAGACATTGCGTTTCGGGGGCTTTCAGTCCTTTTCAGGACTTTTCAGAGAAGGATCTTCAGGGAAATAACCCTTTTCCCTTTTCCCTTTCCCCTTTCCCCTTCCTTCCCCTTTTCCTAAAGGTTAGCAGCTAACTTGCTGCCACAATCTTCAGCCCCTGCCGCTTCAGCGCAATGGCAAAGGCATCGGCTAGGGAGGCTTTGGTGGTGACTTCGGAGAGATCGACACCGAGGTGGACGATGGTTTGGGCGATTTGGGGGCGGATGCCGCTGATGATGCAGTCGGTGCCCATGAGGCGAGCAGCGGCGACGGTTTTGAGGAGGTGTTGGGCGACCAGGGTATCGACGGTGGGGACACCTGTAATGTCGATGATGACGACCTGGGATTCGGTTTCGAGGATTTGCTGGAGGAGGGATTCCATGACGACCTGGGTGCGGCTGCTGTCGAGGGTGCCAATCATGGGCAGCGCCAGGATGCTATCCCAGAGTTTGACGACGGGGGTGGAGAGTTCGAGCAGGTCTTGCTGTTGACGGAGAATAATTTCTTCGCGGTTTTTCTGGAACACTTCGATCGTCCAGAGTCCTAGCTGATCAAGGAGGGTAGTGGCGTTCCAGACCTCTTCAGCAAGCTGTTGGGGATCTTTGGGCAGTTCTTGCCAGAGGCGATCGAACAAGGGTTTTTTCAAGGAAAATACAAAAGTCGTGGTTTCTTGCGGCGAAAACCCTTGTTGTGCCCGAACCCGAGTCATATCGGCTAAAAATTGACGGGTGTTCGCCCACTCAGGCGCTTGGATTTCGGTCAGGTTACCCTGTTGCATGGCATTCCGCAGCAGCCGAAGAAACTCGCTGCATTGATCCCGGAGTTCAGCAGGTCGGATTACGCCTTTCCGATACATATCGGAGTTTTCTAGCGCTTTTAGCCAATCGGTTTGTAGGGTGGTTTCATCTTGCTCTAAGATTTTGGCCACTACGCTCTTGCTTTTAAGTACCATATCATTGGCTCTCCTCCGCCATCAGTTAACGAATATCGAACGATCAACTTCTCAGACTCATTGAACTTTATCGGAAATAAGGTTTCAAGAGTTGGAAATAGTGTTTTGGCGCGGCTCCGCCGCGCCAAAACACTATTTTCGATAAAGTCTATTAATTCTCAGACTCATTAATACTACTGGTTTAGTCTGTGTTTGCAAATGATTTCAACTAGAAGGATTTTTTATGTAATTTATGCTGTGACTAAATTTAGGTAAATAGGTGGATAATGGGGTGGCGATCGCATCAACAAAACTAATCTTCTTCCCTTTCCTATTTTGTTTTATAAATTAGTCAAAAGCTGAATCTCTACCTCTAGATAGATGATTTTGTGACACCTTGGAATTGCCTTAATATATTCCCTGAAGCTGGGCTAGGGGGCGAAAACTAGGAGTTGGGAAAATAAAAACACACAAAGGCGAAGAAACGCCTTGTGTGCTTTGTCTCTTGTATTTAGATAGAAGATCTAGCTAGATAGAAGATCTAGCTAGATGAAAGATCTAGCGTCTGCGGATGGCGATCGTATACGAAGGCCGCTGCTTTGGATCTCGTTGGGTTTTCACCAAGCGGAAATCATGATCCACATAGATATGTTCTAGGAGGGGCGTTGCCAGATAGGTTTTCTCGAATTTTTTCAGGGTGTTGCGATCGAGTTTTTCTAACTCAGGTGTTTTTTCACCCATCGAGGACTGGGAGGCTGAGTTTTGAGCCAGGGCATCGAGATTGCGATTCTTGATCACCTGGTTGAACCAGTTGTTGGCTTCGTCAATGCTGAGGGGAATATCCCGCTTGCGAAAGGCTTGTTCAATGCCGATGTTTTGAATGAACCATTGATTGTCACGCACTGAGAATTTTTGCAGCACCATGAAATCATAGGTCACCTGGAACAGAGAAAACTTCTGCACTAGGGCAAACTGTTGACCGGGAGCGTAACGGGCAATGTTGGCATAGTAGCCATTGTCGCGGAAGATTTGATAGGACTGATCATGGACTCGTCCGGGAAGACTATCGTGAAACGGAATGGTAGACCACACGGGAGTCCAAACGCCCAATACAACGGGAATCTGATGCTGAACGACGGGGAACGGATTGCGTCGGCTGAGTTCTTCAAAGTAGGGCGCAAGTTGGTTTTGATGGAATTCGACTTTGTTCTTCAGCGGTTCCGTATCTCGTCCCTCAGTGAGGGTGAGAATTTCTTGCTTTAATTCGTCGGTGGTGCGATCGCCAATCTGATTGGGACGTAATAGAATGTTCGTCATAATTTATCTCGCAGTTTTGTCAGGTTTTGGGTGGAGGGAAGGAAGGCGAAAGGCGAAAGGGAAAAGGCGAAAGGGGGAATTAGGGCGGGGAATTTTTAGAGAACGGTATGTATGGGAGAACGGTATGTATGTCTTTCGGGCTTTTCCCTTTTTCTTTCTCCCTAGCATCTAGATTGTGAGTCTAGATTGTGAAACCCTAGAGTTTGAACAATTGGGCTGGCGTTGACTGAGCCAGTGCTAATTGAGTTAGTGTTTTGATTTTCGGTGAAGCGATCGCCCTTTACATCTACAAAAAGAGGCATCCTGTTAAGTAATGTTACTAACTCCAGGATGATTTAAGAAAACCTGCTGGAGTAGCGCGTGGGTGGCACTTCAGCAGGCTTTTAGGGAACGAATGGGCGATCGCATGAGTGGATACAAATCTACTGCAATAGCAGCCTAGGTCATGGAAACTAGAATGGGTTCTGCTTCTACAGCATGATCGGAAGGAAGAACCTTAGCGTCAATCCAAGATAAAAGTTCTGCGTTAACCAACTCGGGTTGCTCATCGTGGGCGCAGTGGCCTGCATTCTCTAACTCCACGAATTCCAGAGTTGGATTACTGTCCAACAGACGTGCCGCAGAAGAAATAGGGATCATCCGGTCTTGTTTTCCCCATAGCAGCAGAGAAGGAATCTTGATTTGCTTCAAAATGCCGCAAATATTAGGGCTAAACTGCGGACTCGACATTGCTTTAAGAATCGCGCCAAAGGCTTGCACCGATTCTTTCTCATGGGCAGGTCGTGAAAGAATTTCTAGGAGTTCATCGGTAATCGCTTCTTTACTCGCATAGGCTAGACTTGCCCAGTGACGGAGTACCCATGCTTGCCGCAGGATAGCAAAAAGCAGTCGTAAAATGATGGGGGAGGTGAAGATAGCGGTGACACTTTGCTGCACAAAGTTGAACAGGGGACGCATTGCAGGGGAAATGGCTGCTTGATGGAGTGAGGTATCCGGCAAACTCACCATGGCAATGCCCTTGGTCATTTCGGGGTAGCGGGCAGCGATCGCCAAACAAGCAATCGAACCAATCGAATTCCCTACTAGAATACTTGGCTCACCAATCTCCTGCTGCCAAAAGTCGTAGATTTGCTCTGCCCATAGATCAATGGAATAGTCCACATTGGGCTTCTCAGAGGCACCAAAACCTAGCAAATCTACAGCATAGACACTGTGATGCTTAGCTAGCTCGGGAATGTTCTGCCGCCAATGTCCGATCGAACCCCCAAACCCATGAATCAGAATGACGGGCGCTTTGCTTCGCGGATGATGCCGCACTGAATAAGAAACTTGCCAGCCGCGCCAGATCTTCGTTTGGATTTGACCACAAAATCTAAGAGGATGGGGAATGTAAGGAGTAGGGGAATAGACTGATTGGGGTTCTGAATCTAACCAGGGAAAGATGACAGGCTCAGTAATGCTTCGTTGAAGAGTTGGATTTAATAAAATGACTAGGAAGGGAACAGCCGCAATAAAACAAGAAACCAGGCTCCAGGCCAAGAATTCAATGATGGTGTCCTGCCCTAGCACCACTTCTAGTGACAGCATCGAGAGCGGTGTAAAGAGTGCAATAAGATATAAAAAACGAACTTTTTCGAGGTTCGCTTCATCACCTTCCTGCATCAACCATGAACGATCGCAAAAACTTTGATACATCTCAATCCTTTCCATTACTCCTGTCCTCAAACTCGTTCATGTTTAGCACTCTAAACGGCCAAATTCAGCTTCTACACTCAGTTCTACATTCAGTTAATGATTCAAACTTGCAAATACAATCTTGCGGGCTTCATGGGTGGGAACGATTGTCCAGCCTTCTTTTTGTAGTTTTTGGTAGGTCGCCCAGCCTTTAGAGCCTTGGGGTACCTTGTAGTCTGGAACGGCAACGGTTGGCATCAGGGTATAGGGCATCCAGGGGTGATGGGGTTCTAGTCGGAGATGTAGCATCTTGGTTTCGCCACTTCCTAACCGGGGTAACCAACTCATTTGTCCAGGCATATTGACTCCTTAAGAACATTGCAAATTGGGAAAAATCTTGAGAACAACAAATTAGATTCGAGCTATCAAAAGGCAACCAAAACCATAATCAAAGCCTTATCTAAAAGGGTTGAATTCACTGCATCAGGTCAGTCCAAGACATCCTTTCGGTCACGCAGCTATAGCATTAGCTTGAATTGCACTCGGTAATACTTTCAAATCCCTATAAGAGATTCCAAAGTGACATTGCTGGAGAATCGTTTGGCATCTTGGATTAAAACCATTGAGAATGCCTTGGAGAAGTTCTCTCGATCGCCATCAATATATTCATTCTGCTCTGCCCCTTTGTTTGTGACCTCTACTAATAGTCAAAACCCTTGTGCAAAAATCATCTCCCTGATGAGTTATGTTGAAAAGACGATACAAAAGTCCTTTTGAAATAGACCCTGACTGCTTGGGAGCGTTTTGGCATTCTCGATGCCTAGAGCAATCCCCATCAAAGTTTCTATCTACAAGCAGATGCAGATTCGCGCAACCTCTGGCATGATTTCAACGCATATCCAAGCATTAGAATTGGGGTTGCAGATCGGGGTTATGAAATGTTGTGTGGTGGCTGGATTCAGCAACGTCCAGAATCCAATGGCTCGTGAGAGGTTGCAAGTAAAATTGCCAAGAAGATTCCAAAGTAAGTTGCCAAGAAGAGTAAGTTTCAAAGAAGAGTATGTTGCAGAAACGAATTGCGCTGATTGCAGGAACCTATCGACCTAAACACTGTGGTGTTGCCCATTACACTGCTCAGCTTAGAACTGCACTCCTCAATCAAGGAATTGAGTCAGTGGTTCTGACGACTCAATCTGCGCTCAGTTCAGTGAACTCTGCAACAGAAGATCTCACTGTAGATTCCACTTTAGATCCCGCTGTAAAACCCGCTGTAGATCCCAATGTAAATCCCACGGTGTTGGGTGTGGTGCAGGACTGGGGACTCAAGGGCGTTTGGCAACTGGCGATCGCCATCCGCAACCTCCAAGCCTCCAGTCCAGTCCCCATCGATCTGATTCATATCCAACATGCAGCAGGCACCTACGGCTTTCAACGGGCGATCTTTCTGCTGCCGCTGCTGCTAAAAGGCATGGGATGCCGATTACCGATAGTCACAACCCTCCATGAGTATGGCTGGTGGGATTGGCAGCCTGCTGGCGTACCGACGAAGATGCTGCGATCGCTCAAAACCTGGGGACAGCAATGGGGCTGGTGGGATGAGGAGGACGGCTTTCTGATAACCCTCAGTGATGCAATTTTGACCACCAATCGACAGGCTGAACAATGCGTGATTCAACGACTACCCCAGATTAAACCCCGGCTTTATTCTGTGCCCATTGGGGCGAATGTAGGCGCGACGGCAATATCGCGGGCTCAGGCTCGTCAAGCCGTTTTAGAAGCCTGTGGTTGGTCAGAGGAGGTGGCGATCGCAGCTTTCTTCGGGTTTCTCCATCCGGTCAAAGGCATTGAAACATTATTACTGGCCTTTCAACAAGTGCTGGCGGCTGATCCCAAAGCGCGTTTGCTGCTGGTAGGTGGAGTCGAGAGCTTGGCGCTACCGGACGCACAGGCTACAGCTTACTGGAACCAACTTCAGGATCAAATCGCTGCATTGAATTTACAGTCCGCTGTGCAGATGACAGGTTATTTAAAAGCGGAGCAGGTTTCAATGTATTTAACGGCGGCAGATGCCGGGGTGCTGCCTTTTAACCATGGTGTTACGCTCAAAAGTGGTTCACTGTTGACGTTGCTCTCCCATCGTTTACCGGTGATTGCTACAAGGATAGATTCTACGGATTTAGAATGGCAGATTTCTAGAATCACAGCCGAAGGTGATGCATGGGTTCATTGGATTTCACCGCGTCAGGTGGATGAACTGGCAGAGGCTTTGCTGCATTTGTTGACGCATGCAGACGATCGCGATCGCCTCTCCCACTCCGGTCTAGCCTTCAGTCGTCAGTTTAGCTGGGATGCGATCGCCACCACCCACGCGAAGATCTATCACCAGGTATCA
>JALOOP010000253.1 GCA_025454315.1 Oculatellaceae cyanobacterium Prado106 | reverse complement strand
ACCCGGATTCCTGCGGTTCAAGAAGCGATTCAAAAACACTTTGGTGGCAAGAGTGCCGATCGCTCCGTCAACCCCGACGAAGCCGTTGCCTTGGGCGCAGCCATCCAGGCTGGAGTCCTGGGCGGCGAAGTCAAAGACCTGCTGCTCCTCGATGTCACCCCCCTCTCCCTTGGCATCGAAACCTTGGGCGAAGTCTTTACCAAGATCATCGAGCGCAATACCACGATCCCCAGCAGCAAAACCCAGACCTTCTCCACGGCCACCGACGGCCAAACCTCCGTCGAAGTCCATGTGCTCCAGGGTGAACGCGCCCTCGCCAGAGACAACAAGAGCCTGGGCAAATTCCAACTCACAGGTATCCCGGCTGCTCCCCGAGGTGTGCCCCAAATCGAAGTCTCCTTCGAGATTGATGCCAACGGCATCCTGCAAGTGGGCGCGCGTGACAAGGGCACCGGACGCGAGCAAGGCATCACCATCAGCAACACGGGCGGACTCAGCGAAGCCGAAATCGAACGGATGCGCCAGGAAGCCGATCTATATGCTGAAGATGATGAACGGCGCAAACAACTGGCAACCCTCCGCAACCAAGCGGATAGCCTGTTTTACAGCTACGAGTCCACCCTGCGCGATAGCAACGACTTCATCACTGAAGATCTGCGTCGCACCGCTGCTGAGCGAGTCTCTGACCTGAGAGCCGCCCTAGCCAACCGCGCCATCACCGTTGAGGAAATGCGCGGCTGTATTGATGCCCTTCAGCGGACGCTCTATACGATTGGGGAATCGGTCTATCAGCAGGCTAGCCCTAGCCCGTCATCCAGCAACGGTGCTAGCAGCGAGGCAGAATATGCCTACGCCGCTGCCGCTCCCTGGGCGACCAGCCAAGATGCTGCACCTGCCAGCGACTACACCGAAAGCTACAGCACCGACTTTGTAGACGATGAGACGATCGCCGCTGACTACGAAGCAGTTGATTAGTCTTCTGGAGAATCTCAATACAAAAAAATAATGGGGAGCCTCACAAGAAGTGGCTCCCCATTTTTGTACTGTTGAATATTTGTACTGTTGAATATTCGTGCTGTTAAATATCTGTTCCATATGTAAAGTTGAACAGGTTCGGATTTCCATACCTGACATCTACTTAAGTAGAACCACTTCTGAGAGGGATTAGTTTAGGATGGAATAGGTAGAAACCGTTTATAAATCCGTTATCATTACCCCAAGCGAGGATAGTTGTTAATCTATCCGGAGAACGAAATCAGGGGCTAGCTCACGTAAAGGGCTAATTTCTCAAGAGAATTAGCATTCCAACATTTTCTGTCCCCTCTCTTTTGGCTCAATTTAGGTTTGGGAAGCAGCACCGCTCCATTTTTTTCCTCCATCGATAAGTCCACTTCACTCTGAAACAGCGCTCCTATGGCAGGTGATTATTATGAACTCCTCGGCGTCAACCGCAATGCGGACAAAGAGGAAATTAAACGCGCTTACAGACGACTCGCGCGCAAGTTCCACCCGGATGTCAACAAAGAACCGGGTGCAGAGGAGCGGTTTAAAGAGATAAATCGAGCTTACGAAGTCCTCTCCGAACCTGAAACGAGAGCCCGCTACGATCGCTTTGGGGAAGCCGGAGTCGGTTCGCCCGCTGGCGGTGCTGGATATCAGGACTTTAGCGACTTGGGCGGCTTTGCCGATATCTTTGAAAGTTTCTTCAGTGGCTTTTCGGGCGGCATGGGTGGGCAGCAGCAGCAAACCCGGCGGCGGGGTGGCCCGTCACGCGGCGATGATCTGCGTCTGGATCTGAAATTAGAATTCCGCGAAGCTGTCTTTGGTGGTGAAAAAGAAATTCGTATCAGCCACCTGGAAACCTGCACCAATTGCACGGGGTCAGGCGCAAAACCGGGCACCCAACCGCGTACCTGTACCACTTGCAGCGGTTCCGGCCAGGTTCGACGAGCCACTCGCACCCCCTTTGGCAGCTTCACCCAAGTCTCGGTTTGTCCCACCTGCAATGGTAGCGGGCAGATGATTGAGGAGAAATGTGATGTCTGCGGCGGCAGCGGCCAGAAGCAGGAAGCCAAAAAGCTGAAGATCACGATTCCAGCAGGGGTAGACAATGGTACCCGGCTGCGGGTTTCAGGCGAAGGCGATGCGGGTCAGCGGAGTGGCCCTTCGGGGGATCTCTATGTCTATTTGTTTGTCAATGAAGATGCTGACTTCCACCGGGATGGGATCAACATTTTGTCTGAGGTCAAGATCAGCTATCTGCAAGCGATCCTGGGCGATCGCATTGAAATCGAAACCGTCGATGGACCAGCCGAAGTGGCGATCGCACCTGGCACCCAACCCGATACCGTCGTCACCCTGGAAAATCGCGGTGTCCCTCGCCTGGGGAATCCGGTGAGTCGTGGGGATCATCTGATCACCATTCAGATCGACATTCCCACCAAGGTCACCACTGAAGAACGAGAGCTACTCGAAAAACTGGCTAAGATTCGGGGCGATCGCCTCAGTAAAGGCGGCGGCATTGAAGGATTTCTGGGAGGATTCTTTCGCGGATGACCCAATCCCCACCGATTAATCTGATTCCAGATGACCAACTGGATCTGCGGGGTACCCCTTGCCCCCTCAACTTTGTTCGCACTAAACTTCGTCTAGAAAAGATGGCACCTGGCTCCATGCTGGAAGTCTGGCTTGATCCAGGCGAACCCATGGAGCAAGTTCCCGATAGCCTCAAAATGGAAGGCTATCAGATTGAGCAGATTGAAGACCGAGCAGAATTCTTCGCCTTAAAAATTCGCCGACCTCCTCTTGAATCTCCGACATCATGAGTGCTGCATCGCCTGCAATCGGTGACCGTTCCTTGACTTCAGTCCAGGGGACGGTCACTGCCGTTCAAGCCAATTATTACTGGGTGACGCTCCAGGCTGAGAGGGGCACAGACCCTCGATTTGAAGATGCAAACTTAGAAGAAGTCTCTGAAGATAGCCTTCGGTTGCTCTGTACCCGGCGATCGCGTCTCAAAAAAATTGGGCAGCAGGTGATGGTGGGCGATCGCGTCCAGCTTGAAGAGATTGACTGGACGAGCAAACGCGCTGCCATTTCAGATGTGTATCCTCGCCATACGCAAATCGATCGCCCCCCCGTCGCCAACGCCGACCAAATTCTCTTGGTCTTTGCCCTGGCTGAACCTTCGCTAGATCCCTTTCAACTGAGTCGGTTTCTGGTGAAGGCCGAGTCTACCGGATTATCGGTGGGGCTATGTTTGAATAAGTGTGATTTGGTAACTGGTCAAGCGCAGGAAGAATGGAGCGATCGCCTGCAGCAATGGGGATATAAGCCTGTGATTGTAAGCTTGGCTCAGGGAAGCAGCTTAACGGCTGTAGAACATCAGTTGAGCCAGAAAATTACGGTAGTGTCGGGGCCGTCTGGCGTTGGCAAATCGAGCCTGATCAATCGGTTGATTCCAGAGATTCAACTGCGTGTCAGCGCCGTATCGGGAAAACTGGGTCGAGGTCGTCATACGACCCGGCATGTGGAACTGTTTCAACTGCCCCAGGGTGGCTTATTGGCCGATAGCCCCGGATTCAACCAGCCAGACTTGCAGTGTCAGCCCAGTGAGTTAGCACAATTTTTTCCTGAAGTGCGACAGCGACTGGCAGAAAACTCCTGCCAGTTTAGTAACTGCCTGCATCGAAACGAACCCAATTGTGTGGTGCGAGGAGTGTGGGAGCGATACGAGCATTACCTCACCTTCTTAGATGAGGTGGTGACCTACCAGGAGGCCATGCGCCAATCGAGCGAGGCAGAACCCACGACTAAGTTTAAAAACCGAGCAGCGGGAAAACTGGAAGCAGAACCGAAACTGGCAACGAAGCGATATCGTCGCCCCTCTCGGAAAACCGAAAAACAAACTCTACAGCATCTTTACCAGGACGCGGAAACATCTTGGGGAGAAGGCGATTAAGCCCTATTCCAAAGAGAACCTAGAGGAGCTTTTTGCGGCGGCGGGGAGCAGGCTTGGCCGAGGCTTTGGGTTCAGCGGCAGCTTTTGTGGTGCGCGATCGCACGGTTTTGGGGCTGCTGGCTGTGTCAGCCTTGGGTTCTGCCTTGGCTCTGCCGCGACGTTTGGGGGCGGGAGCTTCAGCGGCGGCGGCAGTGGCTCGGGGGCGACGGGTGCGCTTGGGAGCTTCTGCGGGAGCTTCGGCTTCGAGTTCTGCTGTAGCAGCGGCCAGCACATCAATGGATTTGCGGCCTCTTCTGCCACGTGGTGCGGCGGCTCCGGGTTTGGTACGTTTGGCAGCGGACAAATAGCTCTTGAGGGAGGAAGCCGAGATTTCAACCCCTTTTTGGGAGAGCATCTTGGACACTTCGACGTAGCTATAACCTTTGCTGAGGGCATCGGTGATGGAATCTTGCAGCATCGAAACAGCTTCTCGGAGAGACCAGTTTTCTTTGGGTTTCTCAGGTAAGCCTTGCAACGCCGCAGTTGCATCTGTAATCGCTGACTTAGAAACGGTCGCTGACGATGAGGAACGCTTTTGCATTTTAGCCATTAACTTTAAATTCCTGTAGTTACCGGGATTCTGTTCACAATACTATTCCCAAATCCTATTTTGATGTGAACAGTTCAATTTAATTTACTTTACTCACAATCCTCTTTTCAATAACAAGCTAGAAGTTTTTTTTAAAGCCAAGACAGTAACAGACCTGAAAACTCAAAAAAAACTGTCGATGCTGTTCTTGCTTAACCTCTAAACTCTCTGCTGAGGCGGATTTCACAAATTAGATAAATCTTCTTTGCACCCGCCTCTTAACAGCAAAGTTCTGACTGCAAGTCTTGAATTGAAAAATCGGTTGCCTGAATCTTTCATCCCTAGCATACAAAATCAACGGACTATAAATTGTGTCTTGGAAACATAACTCTCCCAAGGGAATCTATCGCCAAGAAGCAAGAAGTCTAACGTTGAAAAAGAGACAGCTTGAACATCTCTCTGGGGCAAAACGAGACATCGGAGATGAAAAAAATGAAGTTACGCCTGATGGGAATTGCAGACGACAAACCTCGGGCTACCCGTTGAGGATGCAACCCACTGAAATCAAAGGACGATCTTGTATCCTAGATGCTACAAGGCTTCTATGACACTAAACTGAGATCTCAAACGCTCTTTTGGAATGGATTCGAGTGTTGATGGGGGAGCGAAACGCTCGGATGAATGGGTTTTGCATCCCGTTGTTTTCACAAATCACTTAGGGTTAAGTGGATTTGCACTCCCGATTCCAGCAGCGTTGTCCCCATCGATCGCCCTTTAGAGTTTGGGCACTCTAGGGGCAGAGATGGCGATCGCATGGAGGAGCAAAAGCTTCTCCCGCGAGTTCAATCTGTGGAAATCTGTGGGAATCAGTCTATGAATTTCATGCTGTGAAATCCAATCTGTAAACCTCGAACTCCACAAGAGAGCGTCTATTGCAGAACAGACATGGCTGTGATGCAATGCTTTGAGCGATGCTCAGGTCGATTAGGGTGAAGGCTGAAAGAGGAGATGGGCGATCGCTTTGCTCTCACCAAATCTATTCTTCGAGCCGCCCTCAAGAATCATAGAGCCTTCTAATCAGTTGCGATATCCGATCGATCCGATTTGGCTTCTTCTAGGCTTATGCTCCTTTCAAATTCAGGGGTTATCAAAAATAGAGATACAGGTTGAGGAAGCCATTTTCCGAACGGGTCACAACATGATTTAAGAGAACGCTAAGAAATTCTGTGAACTTGATGCAGCACGTCTCTGGAGATACAGGCTTGGATGGGAAAGCACAAAGGAAAACCAAGCCTAAAAAGATTATTTGTACATAGGAAAAATAACGCTTCCAGGGATTGTCTGAGGGATTCCGGCGTGCGGGATGAGAGGAGATGAATTGACATTCATGACTCCTGATTTATACGGACTTCTAGAATGAAATTCGTGATTTTTGTGTGGAGCAAACCTTGTTCCACACTGAGAATTTCAATGAGATTAATTGCGTGTCTTCAGCGAGTCTTTAAGGAGATTTCTTTTGAACAATGCGCTTCTCATCCTCAAGCCTGGGAATGATAGGAGGGATGTAGGGTGCCAGAATCTCGTGTAAAGATAGCGACACCTGGGAATAAAAAAACCAAGCGAGTGATGCCGCATGAGCTATTGCCTAAATCCTGCCTGTCCCAACCCGGAAAATCCGAACAACGTCACTCAATGTCAGGCTTGTGGGTCTGGACTTTTGTTGCGCGATCGCTATCGAGTCCTTCAATCCCTGGGGCAGGGTGGGTTTGGCGCAACCTTTCTGTCGATGGACGAGTCCTTGCCGGGGACTCCCCAATGTGTAATCAAGCAATTGCGGCCTGCAACCTCGTCTTACCATGTGTTGCAAATGGCTCGGGATTTGTTTCAAAGAGAGGCCAAAACGCTCGGGAAGATTGGCAGCCATCCTCAGATTCCTCGACTGCTCGATTATTTTGAAGTCAACCGCGAGTTCTATCTGGTGCAAGAGTATGTCAGCGGCTCGACCCTGCAACAGGAGGTCAAACGCTCAGGCCCTTTCAGTGAGGCCGGGGTGAAGCAATTTTTGAGCGAAATTCTGCCGCTGATGCAGTTTATTCATAGTCAGCAGGTGATTCACCGTGACCTGAAGCCCGCCAACTTAATTCGTCGTTCCCAGGATAAGAAACTGGTGCTGATCGACTTTGGTGCGGTGAAAGATCAGGTGAATCCGATTTTGGCGAGTGCTTCTGAGCAAACGGCGTTGACTGCCTATGCCATTGGCACTCCTGGATATGCGCCTCCTGAACAAATGGCGATGCGCCCTGTTTATGCCAGTGATATTTATGCGCTCGGGGTTACCTGCCTCTATTTGCTGTCCGGCAAGTCTCCCAAGGATATGGAGTATGACCCGGCGACGGGCGAGATTGTCTGGCGCAACCATATTCATATCAGCGAACACTTCACCGAAGTGCTTCGCAAAATGCTGGAAATGTCAGTGCGCCACCGCTATCAAAATGCCACGGAAGTTCTGCGTGCCCTAGAACTCGAACCTTACATGGACAGTCTGGCGCGGAGTATGGTCAACCAGCCAGGGAAAATTGCTCGGGCGGGCGGGGGTATGGGGGGCGATCGCGCAGATATCAATTCTGCATCGCTACCTTCTTCGCCTTCTGCCCGGATGGCGGCGGCCATTCGAGCGCGTCAGGCGAAACATCATAATGAAGCAACCAGCCTCCAGGTTGATACGGCTCGCCATCAGGTGATGGTACAACAGGCGAATTCCACAGCATTTTCCAGCGAAGATCGCACCACAGGCCGAAACTCCACTAGTATTCTAAAACCCACGGTGCAACAGCTTTTGGCCGCCTATGGCAAAGGCAAACGGGATTTTAATTCCCATGATTTGACTGCGCTCCACTTAGCCAGAACGGATTTTTCGGGCGCAAATTTCCATCAAGCCAAGCTCCACAAAATCAACTTGCAGGGAGCCAATCTGTTCAACGCCGATTTTGGCCGAGCCAGCCTCAGCCAAGCCAACCTTCGCAATGCCAATTTGGCCAGAGCCTATCTCAGCCATGCGGATTTGGCAGGGGCAGATTTGCGGGGAGCCGACCTGAGCTATTCCTACCTGAGTAACGCCAATCTTCGGGGAGCCAATCTTTGTGGGGCTGACTTAACCGGAGCTAAGATTTCTATGGAACAACTCTCGTTGGCTCGCACCAATTGGGCGACCGTTCATCCCACTGGCAAACGAGGCTTGTGGTAGCACCGGGAATTGTAGTGCCAGGATTGGAGAATAAGGCGCTGAGGGATGTTGCACGACGTGCAGCATCCCTGATTTTTTAGCGTTGTCGAATTAAGGAGTGAATTTGTATGGATTCGCACAGCCGCCGTCCTCAAACTCATCCCACCCGTTCATCCCATTCTTTAACCTAAAGTAGGAGCGGTTTCAGGAAGGGTGAGAGAAATGATTTAGAGAAGGAATTGAGGATTCTGAACCGCCTGATATCTGGAGTTTTCTGAGAAGATGATCCGCGAATCATGAGAGAACTGCTTGCTGAAGTTTCTAGTCTTCAGTCACACTAGGAGGGATGACATTTGCTGGAAAGTTTGGGATTTGCGGATCAAACCGGGTGAGGAATGAGAAGGAAATAAGCTGAAATCTTGAATGTTAACCGCAGAGACGCAGAGGAATATGATGTCTGTCGCGATGTCCTGGTAGAAGAATTCCAGCTTATTTGATGCTCAATTCTCATCCCTATACACTTTCAAAAAACGTTGTTTCTAACCTTAAAATCATGGCTGTTTCTCCGAAAGACCCCAAAAATCCGACGAATCTTGATCCTGAACGCTATGCCCAGTTAAAGGCTGAGATGAAAGCGCCTTATCGTGGATTGCGCCAGTTTGTGTATTTGGCTTGTGGCATTTCTGGGTTTGTGGGAGCCTTTATCTTTTTGATGCAGTTGTTGGCGGGGCAGGCGGTGGACGATGCGGTGCCTAACTTTGCGCTGCAACTGGGGGTGATTGCGCTGATGGTTTGGTTGTTTCGACTGGAGCAGCGGGCGGGGCGCAAGGCTCAGCAGGCTGAGATGGAACAGGGAAAGCGTTAAGGAAAGCTTAAGAAAATAAGGCTTTGGGATGAAGTCTGGCAAACTAGGAAGCGTTTAAATGAGGTCAGCCGATATAAAGACCTTAACGTTAAATCCCTGTGAATACCAAATGAGATACGCCAGTCTATCTGAAAGGATCGGCTGGCGTTTCGCATGATTGGGATGCGGCGAGAGCTAACAAATGGAAAGATTGACAACCGAAATTTTGACGACTGAAGTTTTGGTCGTGGGTGGGGGAACGGGCGGCACGGTTGCGGCAATTCAGGCGGCTAGACGAGGTGCCCAGACGGTTCTGGTGAGTGAGTTTGGCTGGTTGGGCGGGATGCTGACAGCAGCAGGGGTGGCGGCACCGGATGGCAATGAGTTGGCCTCGTTTAGAACGGGGATGTGGAATGCCTTTGTGCAGGAGTTGCAATGGGCTTACCCCCAAGGATTAGATCATGCATGGGTGAGTTGCTTTACCTATGAGCCTCGGGTGGGGGCTGAAATTTTTGCGCGATGGGTGAACGCTTTGCCGAATTTGCGGTGGATTTCGGGGCAGGTGCCTTTGGCAGTGGAGCGACAGGGCGATCGCATCACCACCGTTCATTTCCCGGACTACTCCATCCAAGCGCAGATCACACTGGACGGCACAGAACTGGGAGATTTGCTGGCACTGGCTGAGGTTCCCTATCGATGGGGGTGGGACTGGGAGACTCAATGGCAGGAACCCAGTGCCCCCCAACAGCCGAACGAGATGACCCATGAGTATCCTGTGCAAGCGCCGACCTGGGTATTTCTCTTGCAGGATTATGGAAATGATCTAGCCCCTGAGATTCTAACTCCACCAAGGGATCGGCCTGAGCAGTTTGCCGATACCTGGAAAGGGTATGGGGCGGAGAATTTTTTGAACTATGGCAGGTTACCGGGCGATCGCTTCATGGTCAACTGGCCGATCCAGGGCAATGATTATGGGGTGAAACTCGATCGTCTGGTGCAGTCGGAGGCGTTGCGGCAGGAATTTCTCCAGGAGGCTTACTGGCATTCGCAGAGCTATGGGCGATTTTTGCAGAGCCAGTTGGGGCGGAGGTATGGCTTGGCGGATTCGAGTTTTCCGCAGGTCGAAGGGCAATTGGGGGGTGGGGGATTTGCGCTGCATCCTTATTATCGGGAGAGTCGGCGGTTGAGGGATTTTGCCGGGGTTGGGGGGCAGGGTGGCTCCGTTGCCGTTGGAGGTGGATGGGAGCGTGGGGGCGATCGCACTCGGAAATTACCCGAACGATCATCACTATCCGGGGTTTGAGTTTCCGCTACAGCCCAAGTCGATTCGCTGGGGGGGACGGTGGGTGGGAACGCCGTTTACCATGCCCTATGGTTGTTTGGTGCCTGAGACGGTGGACGGGTTATTGGTGTGTGAGAAGAATATTTCGGTGTCGCATATGGCCAATGGGGCGACTCGGTTGCAGCCTGCGGTGATGGGGATTGGGCAGGCGGCGGGGATGGCGGCGGCGCTGTGTGTGGAGCAGCGGTGTCAGCCGAGGGATCTGTCGGTGGGAGATTTGCAGAGAGCTTTGTTGACGGATGCGATCGCCCCTGCTGCGCTGATGCCGCTCTATAATCTGCCGCCTCAGCATCCGGATTGGCTCTACTGGCAGCAATACTATCTACAGCATCCTGAAGATTATCCGCTGGATGGGAACTGTCCGGCATCGGGGACGGTTTTACGGGAGCGGCAGTCTGTCTTGGCGGGGGAAGTTTTCCAGGGCACCTTGGAGCGTCGGGGGGAACAGGACTATGGGTTTGTGGTTTCGGCTCCGGGGGATTTGGCGAATCGGGTGGTGATGTTGATTACGCTGCGATCGGAGGTGGAGGTGCAGTTGGGGGAGTGTGGGAGTGGCGATCGGCTGGAGGTGTGGGGGCGGTACAATCGCTCGGGGAATTGGGTGGTGGTGGAACGGTTGGAGAAAATGGGTGGGAGCTGAGGGTTTGGAGTTAAACCGCAGAGACGCAGAGACGCAGAGCGGTGGAGGGGGTGGTCTGCTTCGTTATGAGGCTTTGGGGAAGAATGTTGGTTAGCGGTTTACCCCTGGAAGCATCAAAGGATTTTGTTGTGGGGTTGGGGATGCTATAGCGAAAATTAGGCGTGGAATTGCTCGCCCCTAGAGATTTGGAATACTGGAATATGTGACGGGATTTGGATTGGAACCCGTCAGATTATTGGAAACTGTTGGTACGGAGAGGGGGGGATTCGAACCCCCGTTGAGTTGCCCCAAAACAGATTTCGAGTCTGCCGCATTCAACCGCTCTGCCACCTCTCCAACTTTTTATTGTAATGCATGATGGAATCGGTGAAAAAAAATGGCAGTGCTTCATCAATAGAAGAGTTTGTATGTGGCGACGAAGCCGCTAGATACAAACTCTTCTATTATCCATTCCAAGAATCAAAGGTGTGGCGATCGCTAGGCGGGTTGGATGCGGTAGGCGCAGCGGCGATCGCCCCTCAAAATATGCTCGACTCGCTCTAGTTTTACGCCTTCTCCTAAGACCGCTTGGAAAACTTCCATTTCGGCACCGCAGAGTTTTTGGCATTGTTGGGCGGCGGTGCAGATGGGACAGTGGTTTTCGACGAGGAGGAGGGAGCCGTCGGGTTGGTCGAGGACTTCGGCCATGTAGCCTTCTTGGGTGCGGAGGTGGGCGATCGCGCGAACTCGGGTCTGCCAGCTATCCTGATTGGCCTGTTCTGCTGCGAAGGCACTGGCGATTTTGGTTTGGTAGGTTTGGATTTGGCGTTGACTGCGATCGGTGATCAGGCGATCGAGTCCGGCTTCACCAAAGACGGTCTCGACGCTGCGGAGGATATCGAGCATAAGGTCGGCGTGGCTGTCGGGGAAGTGGTCGCCCGATCGTCCGGTGAGTTGCCAAAGTTTGACGGGGCGACCGAGGGGACGGCGTTCTTGTTGATAAATAACCTGTCCTTCGGCGCGGAGACTTTGTAGATGTTGGCGGATGGCCATGGGGGAAACCTGCAACTGGTCAGCGAGTGCCGTTGCAGTCTGAGCGCCTTGCATCTTGAGCAGATACAAGATTCGATCTTTGACTTTTTGCCGAGGTTCCTCCATCAAGCTTTTAGACTGATACGCTTTTGAATTTTAAGGTTTGGGATTGCAAAACTCTTACTCGGAGGGCGTTGTAGGAGAAAAGTTTAAGGAATTGCCTTGTCTCAAATATTACTTTAATCACCCTTAAGAATTTGACATTAAATTTGACATTAGAACTGATAGCGCTGCTGCTTCAGCCAGAAACTGAAGGGGATTGCCTTGCCTCCTGCTCCTACTTTAGCTTCTACGACAAAGGGTGGCGATCCGGTTTCGGTTTGGAGTTGTTGGATTTGCTGGTTGATCTCGTCGCGCTGTTCCTCGGGGATGAAGTAGGTTTCGAGGCCGTAGAAGATTTGGCCCTGTCGATAAACGCCGCGCAGGGCGATTTGGTTGGGGGGCAAGTTGGCGGGATGGGTGGGGGCGATCGCCACAGCAGTCCAGGGTTTGGGCGGTTGAGTCGCGGCATCGGGAGGGGCTTGCAAGATGACGTAGAATGCTTGGCTGCTGCTGCGGTTGGGGAGGAAGGGGTTGGTGTTGAGCGGTTCTGAATTTTGAGAGGGAGTTTGGGGGGCGATCGCATCCCATCCCGGTAGTTTCTGGAGATTACGAGCGTCCGAAATATCGTAGTTGAGGGTGACAGAGTAGCCCTGGAACAGGTTGTAGGGATCAACGGGAGCCGTTTGGAGGACAATGCTGCGTCCCGTGAGATGGGTATAAACGGCTTGGGCTGGAATGGCCAGCAGCAAGAGGGTTTGGAAGGCCAGAATGAGCCAGAACCGGGTTTTGAGCGATCGCATCATCCTAAAATCCTCCCAGGTGAATCCTTGTCGAATCCTTGTTTCAGCTTTGAATCCGTTGAAGTTCAGGGCAGTGGTTGGGGGTGGGCGATCGCCGCATTCCAGATTCCGCTCCCAGTGAAGTTCTGAACGTGACGCTACCTTGAATCTTCTGAAGTGGGCAGGTTTCGCAGCGTGCGGATATGGCGCTCAAACCAGAGGCCAATCAGAATAATGCCGATGCCACAGAGCAGAAATGCCAGGGATTTGAGCAGTAGCCCGGTTTCATATTCCAGGAGACGGCTGAGAATTTGCAGCGTTAGCAGGATCATGCCGCTCCAAAACAGGCGGCGCTGTCCTTCGGCTAAGCCTTCGCGCAGATATCCGGCGGCCAGGAGAAACAGCAGCAGGTTGACCAGGAAAGTGGCGATCGCACTCACGCCCCCCTGACTCCCCTGCCAAACCAGTAGCCCCGTCAAAATGCCAATGAACGCCAAAATTGTCCCATCCATCAGACTAAACCGCCATCCGGGACGACGGCGCGGACGGGCAAGGTAACTCCATTGAAACAGCGTGACGGCTAGGAAAACCAGGAAATTGGGATTGAGAAATAGGAGCAAACGCTCGGCCTGAACCTGGTTGGGGCGGGGGGCAGCAGAAAGACTCTGGGATAGATAGTCCCAGAAGCCATGAAAGGAGAGAACATAGAGCAAGACGGTGAGACAAAGCAGCGCTAAGCCTTTGGCAATGGGCTGAAAAACTGGGTCAGCGTCCGGCTGGGGACGGTTGCGGCGAATGAGATTTTGCCAGAGGGTGTCGTCGTAGCTCCAGAGGAAGGCGATCGGCAGCAGCAAGGTGATGGGGTAGCGCAGCCCCGAGGGGAGGGCGAAACTAAAGGCGGAAAGGTTGGTGGAGAATGCGGTGAAAATGGCGATCGCCCCCAAGGTAAAGAGAATGCGCGATCGACAAAAGTAGGCCAGTGGCAGAAACAGACCCGCCGCGAGTAGAGGCATGTAGTGGAGCAGAATTTCTACCCAAGTGGCGTAATCGTCGCCCCCGTTGGCCATGCCTGACCAATAGCCAATGCCCACCAGCAAAATCGCCAAAGCCCCAAGGGACAGGAGCCTCAGACCATAGGCCATCGCCAGAACCGCTAACCCCCAGATGATACAGAGTCCGGCGATCGAACCGCTGATGTGAAACAGTTGACCCAGGAGCGCCATGTTGGCTCCTAAGATCAGACCACCCAAAAGCAGCAATCCCTGGCCTAAGCGCTGAGGCCATCCCTCTCGTTGGCTGGGACGGGGACGCTGCCAAAGATAGAAGCCGATCGCATTAACGCCAATCAGCAAGGCCAAAAGCAGCGCCAGTTTTAACTCGCGGGGGATAGCCTGCCAGTTGGCTGCGACAAAGGTGATGACGCTGAGTCCCAGGAGGACACTGCCCAGGCCAATGACGATCGCAATGAAGCGATCGCGCGCCACCAGGTCCAATTTGCCGAACTCATAGCGATCGGCCAACCGTTGATACTGGTCGGTATCAATCAGGCCATCGACCTGCCACTGTTCTGCTTCTTGCTGCAACTGTCGCCGAAACTGCTCTGAAGCCATTGCTTTACCTCTTCCCCTCCAGGGTTCGTGAGGAGTGTCCCTGAATCATGTGGCCTAGGAGTCCTTCTTTGCAAGGTTCCCCTACAAACTATGACATTTTATACAGCCCGTTAGCCTGAAGCTTGGGGCACATCCAGATCCGCCACCGCTATCTTTTCACTCCAAAAGCCCAACTTCTGTCATCTGCCATCCCTTCCATTCCCAATTCCCTAGAGTTTAGGCATCTCACTCGTTGTCACAGAGTAGGAATTTGCCAAAAAGTAGGAAAAGCAGGGTATTGGGTAGGGAAATCGTGAGGGAAAGCAGATTGTAGTCTGCATATCTTGCTTATCCAAGGGCGTAATTGCACGATGGGGAGGTGTTTTCAGCGGTATCAATCCAAACAGGGGCAAAGCCAGGTATTCCTATGTCTTATCGTGATCAGCTTCATCCCTGGTGTATTATTTGTCTCCTAGCAAATCAAGAACAATCGATCGTGCGACGGTTTCGGCGACGGGGCGACGCTGAGGAGCATCTCAAAGTTTTGCGTGCCATGTCGCCCATGACTCAGTATTCGATTATATTTATTTCTCCAGAAAATCCTTTAGGCTCAGATCAAGCAGTGCCGCCAGACAGCAGCAATTCTGCGTTTAAACCGCTCGACCCATCTGAGTGAATCAGGATAAATCGGAATGCATAGGAGGTGTGCCCGCTCAATCGGTATGATGAGGGCTGGGCTTTTAACCTTTTAGGATTCGGGAAACCTTGTAGCATTCGGGTGGGACATGCCTAAATTTGCAAATACACTGGCCTGGGAGCAGGCTGAACTGCTGATGCAGCCAGTCTTTATCCGGGTAATTGACAACCTGGGGAAGGCGTTGGAGCAATCCTCCTGGAAAGGCACCTATCAGGAGGTGCAGATTTGGCCGGAGGGCGTATCGGAGGAAACTCAGCAAACGGTTCTCCACCTGCAACAACAGCTTGCCGCCGCTAGCCCTGAGACAGCAACAGAAATCCAAACGGCTCTGGAGCAGTTACCCAGTCCGCATCCCAGCTATTTACTCTGCTTGCAGCATGACCAGCGCCAGATTACGGTAGATATTTGGCAACTCTGCTACCAAATCTGTTTTCGCAACTACAGTCCGGTATTGAATGCTCTAGATCAGAACCTGGTCGTCGAAATCGACACGAGTTTGATCGATGAAACGGGCGATGTGGATTGGCAGCGATTGGATGATAAGACCAAGCAAATCGTTGAACAAATTTTCTCCAGCCTTTCGGGGGCTGAAGTACCGGAACCTTCCGAGACTGGCGAAGAATAATTGTCCCAAGTATCAGTAGCCGATGGACTTGGCATGGATTCGATGTCCAAATCAGATGTCCGAATCAGATGTCCGAAGGAAATGTCTGAAGAATCAGTCGCCTATAGGCTTTGCACGGATTCCGTAGCGCTTGAATCCAGAGGGTTTTGCTAAACAAACCTAGAAGCTAAACCCGGCGGGAAAAGGTTTTAGAGTTGGGCAGATTGGGGCGATCGCTGCATTCTCTGCCGAAGCTGATAGACTCTGCTCCCCAGATGAACCCAGTTGGTCACTTGGGTGGAGGAGTGGGCGGGCGATCGCATCTGAGCCTGGGGTTGAATAATGGGTTGAATCGGCGGTTGAGCCTGAGTGGGTTGGGCAGCAGCTTTGGAACGATGCAGATTGACCGCCAAGCTAGCACTATCAAAGGTTGAAACGGCAAGAACTCCAATCAGCAGAACGTAGCGAATCTTGAGGGAGCGGAGTTTCATAAAGGTAGGACTAAACAAAATACTCTATTCCTATTGATATCAGTTAAAGATGCAAATCTTATGCAGATTGTTCCAGAGTCTGGATCGACATAGGGGGAAGGGAGTGGGGAGTGGGGGAGGGGGCGAAGGGGGAAGGGGGAAAGGCGAAAGGGATTACATCGAATGGATCTTAGAAATTGGCCTTGGGCAAGCGTTCAAAAAGATTTTCCCTGCCCCTCCCAGATCAACTCCACGAAATGCCCTAAGTTCCCCCCTTTCGCCTTTCCCCTTTTCCCTTTTCCCTGTCTCCCCCGAATTCTACCCGATGCCGGGATTGCTATAGTAATCAAAAAAACAAACTTCTAGCCCTATGAATCAGCAACTTCGAGATTTGCAGCAAGCGAGTGGTGCCACTTTTACCGATGGCACGGTCACACCTGGGCGGTTTGACCCGGTGAGTTTTGGTCATGAGGCGGTGGTGATGGAGGCTTTGGCGCAGGGGGTGGCGGTGTGCGATCGCTCCTCCTGGGGCAGGATTGAGGTGTTGGGGGGCGATCGCATCCGGTTTCTCCATAACCAAACCACCAATAATTTTCAGATCCTTCAGCCTGGGCAGGGGTGTGACACAGTGTTTGTCACCTCGACGGGGCGAACGATTGATCTGGCGACGGCGTATGTGACCGAATCCTCCGTCCTCATGCTGGTTTCACCCGGCTATGCCCAGAAGCTGATCGATTGGATGGATCGGTATATTTTCTTTGCTGACAAGGTTGAACTGAAGGATGTGACGGAAAGTACGGCGACCTTTAGTGTGTTGGGTGGAGGGAGCGATCGCCTGTTGGAACAATTGGGGTTGGGGGCGATCGCCGGTCAAACTCCGGCAAGTCATCAGGTGCTGGACTTGCAGGGGATTAGTGTCCGAGTCGCAGTGGGCAGTGG
This sequence comes from Oculatellaceae cyanobacterium Prado106, assembly GCA_025454315.1. Lineage (GTDB taxonomy): Bacteria > Cyanobacteriota > Cyanobacteriia > Elainellales > Elainellaceae > Prado106. The sequence continues at coordinate 3,324 of JALOOP010000253.1, read as the reverse complement.
ACTTACGACTCCAGGCTATACCTTGATGGTCGCAGATGCAGATGCGGCGCAAGTATGGCAACGACTCACGGAAGTAAGCGCAATTCCTATGGGAAGCGAAACTTGGGAGCGACTGCGGATTGAGCAGGGGCGACCCGTGCCGGGACAGGAATTGACGGAGGAGATTAATCCGTTGGAAGCGGGATTATGGCAGACCATTTCGCTGAGTAAGGGTTGCTACATTGGGCAGGAGACGATCGCCCGTCTGCACACCTATCGGGGCGTGAAACAACAGCTCTGGGGCATTCGCTTGCAGGACAAAGCCGAACCCAACAGTCCGATTCAATCGGGAGAAGAAAAAATTGGCACCTTAACCAGTGTGATTGCGATCGACCAAGGCTTTTTGGGATTGGGCTACATTCGCACCAAGGCCGTTGCTGCTGGGCTGAAGGTTCAGGTGAATGGAGTGGCCGGGGAACTGGTTCCGGTGCCGTTTGTTAGCCATGAATATCCTTAAAGGTATCAGCAAGGATTGCTCGATGGACATTCTTGAAATCAAAGGCAGTAAACTTCAACCAAGGCTCACATACAAAGGAAAGAAATGAACATGGAATTATGTTCTGTTGTGAAAGGTCTAAGGCAAGTGTGGGGATGGAAAGGGATGATGGCGATCGCACTCCTCTCCACTCCAGTCCTTGTCACTGCGCGATCGGCTGATGCAGCGCCCTATCCCGATCGCCCCGGCATTTGCTATTCCTTTGCGGGGGATAGTTTGGAACAGGTTCAATCTTGCGTTATTTCGACTGGATATGGCACGGGCGTGCAGTATGCGGTGTTGAACTGGCCGGATGGTTCACGGACTCGAATTATGACGGAGGTTTCCAATGAGCCGGGAACGATAACGGTGGATGATGCGATCGCAGAAGACTACATGAGGGATGCCAGTTGGTACAATATTGTGGACGAGTTTGACACCTCAGTAGAAACCATCTTTTGCAATCGAGTGATAGAAACTGGGAACAGCGTTTGCTATAAATTTACAGACTAAAGTAGACAGAAGGTTTAGATTTTTTTCATTGGATTATGATCGAGATTCAATAATACTTTGTCAGGGTATTGCCTTGAAGTTTGCTCAAGTTCGTAGTATTGCCTTATGAAGGTTGGTATATCCGTCAGGGAATTCCTGGGATCGCTGGGTTGTTCAGGCTTTAGCTCCCCGATTTATGGGTCTAGATGCTGGATTGTAAGGACTAAAGTCCTTACTACAAACCTGTTTGTAGTGAGGACTTTAGTCCTCATCACTGCAAGATCACTGCAAGCATTGCCTGATTAGAACTGGGCAAAACCTGGCGGTTCCAGAAAGTCATTCCTTGATTTGATACTGGAAGTGATGACGACGAGCATTAATATGACCGGTCACAGTCTGTCTTGAAGCGATATCTTCTAACGCCATCTCACCCATGATCGTGACTGCAAATCTACAGCCCAAAATCTGGCGTTTGATTCCCTTTATGACCGCATCTGGAGCGGTGCAAATGGCGCTGGATCGATGGTTGTTGAATCAGCATTTGTTAGGATTACATCCTCCCACGCTGCGGTTTTACACCTGGTCACCTGTGGCAATTTCGTTGGGACACCATCAGTCTAAGGTGCCTGTTGCTTGGCGAGATTTGACCTGGCAGGGAGAGGCTGTGGAATTGGTGCGGCGACCGAGTGGGGGACGGGCGGTGTTGCATCAGGGGGATTTGACCTATGCGATCGCCGCTTCCGGGTTTTCTAATCAGCGATCGCAAGCCTACCAGGAGATTTGCCAGTTTTTGGTGGAGGGATGGCGATCGCTCTCGGTGCCGCTTCAGTTTGGGCGGGCGGGGCGAGGATATATTCACAATCCCAATTGTTTTGGAACCGCCACAGGGGCGGATCTGGTCATGGCCAATGGCGCAAAAATAATTGGCAGTGCCCAACTCCGACAGGGCACTGCCATTTTGCAGCATGGTTCAATGCGCTTAGACCCTGATCCAGCGCTGTATCGAACCGTATTTGGGTTAGAACTTGAGCCCTTGGCGTTTCCTTTGCATTTAAACCAGGGGGACAAGATTGAAAGAATTATCGAGGCTTTGGTGCATTCGGCCTGTCAGTGTTTCGGAGTAGAACTGGTGGAACAGCCTCTGTCAGACGCGGAGTGGCAGATGGTTTTAGCGGAGGTCGAGAAGCACAAGCTTGCTGCAGTCAAGCCTGTATTCTCTTAGAGCGGATCTCTTCAATCAAACCTCAATCGAACCTCTTAGACTGGATCTCTTAGATCAGATTTTTTCGATCAGATTTCTTAGATCGAACCTCTTAGACTGGATCTCTTGAACCGTATCTTAGACCGTGAACCCTGATATGACCCTGGATGTATTCCGCTTAATTCACTCCGAGTTCAATCGGGTGAATTGGCGGATTCAAACTGGAGAATACAACTGCGATCGAACTAGATACCGCATTAGATAAAGATGAACTTGCCAGCGGTCAGGATGGCATCATCCACGTTTTTGACGGTGACGATATCTTGTCTGCCAACACTGACGATCGCATCACGACCACTCTGACGAATGTCGAGGTCACGGAAATCGACTTTGCCGAGAACCATGATCTTGTCGAGGCTGGAACTGAAGTCCTTGACGATCGCTCCGCTGCTCTCAACCAGGTCAACTACAAAGTTGTTGCGACCTTTGCCACCAATCAGCGTATCTCCACCTTTGCCCGCAATCAGGAAGTCATTTCCGGCTCCCCCATTGAGGATCTTGCTGCCCAGACCACCGCTGAGCAAATCATCGCCACCGCGACCCAGCAGCCGCTTCACCACAGAACTGCCCGTCATAAAGTCATCGCCCACCAGTCCTCTGACCACTTGACCCGCAATGCCGCCAACGCCACCAAAGAGCAGGTTATCAACGACAAAGTTTTCTAGGAAACCCGAGTCACCCAGGGCGTTGATGACGGAACCAACACCACCCAGCAGATCGACATTGCCTTGCTTATCGACGACATCAAGGGAGTCGATGACGTTCATGAAATCGCCGACTTTGACACCGCCAAACACGGGAAGGTACATATTTTCCAGGCCACCAAACAAGTTGTCTAGCTTGATGCCTTCAATCAGGTCGATATCGCCAAAATCATTGAGAAACTTGTCAACTTTGAAGTCTCTGCCAATCAGGTTTTGGAAGAAACTGCCAATGCCGTCAAAGAAGTCGCCGAGGTCAATTTTGTCGAGTTGGATGTCGTTGAAATTGACGCGGCTGAGTCCTTTGAACAGGTCACCCAGATCCAGACCGCCAATAATAGGAACGCTACCAAAAC
>JALOOP010000252.1 GCA_025454315.1 Oculatellaceae cyanobacterium Prado106 | reverse complement strand
TTTTAGAAGCTTAATGAGAATTAGGTTTTCGAGAAAATCGGCTCAAAAGCTTGCCATAAAAGCTTTTGAGGATTTTTGACAATAGGCTGAGTAGTTACCTTTTGCCTTTACCTAAATAGTAACGATCGCGATGTGCAACGCTTTGTCTAAAACCCTTTTTGTCTAAAACCCTTGATTCTCTGTGATAGGTCAAACTGTTTTCCAAATTCCGGCTAGCTCAAATGCTTTAGGAGCAAGGACTCGACAAGAATTTCACATTGCTAGCAATACGAAATAGTAACCATTGGCGGACTTCAACAATTTCCATGGGTTTGTTCATTGCTTTTGCCCACTCCCCACTCCCCACTCCCCACTCCCTATTCCCCACTCCCCACTCCCTATTCCCCATTCCCCACTCCCCTCTTCAATTTCTGTCGAAAGAAAGTGTGCAAACCGCTAATTATGGAGTAAGCTATCATTCTATGACGCTACATCTGGATCAGCTTCCGTTCCATTGAACTCGATTTTATTGATCGAATAGAACTATCAATTTGATCTTTTGATCTGTAGTTGTCCTTGTATTGAGCATTGCATTTCCGTTTCATCTTTCATCCACATCACAAGCATTTAGCATCACGAGGACTCACTCATGGTTCAAGACCTCGAACGTATTCGTCAAACACGACAGTTTCCTGAGTCGGCACCTGCGGCCAATCCGGTTTTCTTTAGAACCTATAGCCGTCGGGATAAGAAGGCGGGGAACTTGCGCGAAACCTGGGAGGAAGTGTGCGATCGCACCCTCAAGGGCATTGTCAAACTCGGCCACCTCACCCCCGCAGAGGCCGACCTGATTGACCGAATGCAGCACCAACTCAAAAGTCTTCCTTCGGGGCGCTGGCTTTGGGTGGGTGGCACCGAGTGGATTGAGCAGCCTGAAAATTTCTCGGGTGCTTATAACTGTACCAGTACCAATGCTGTTGATTGGCGCGCTTTTGGGCTGATGATGGATTTGGCGATGATGGGCTGTGGTACGGGAGCGGTGCTAGAACCCAAGTACATCAACCGTTTACCCGCCATTCGCAATCGCTTGCAGGTTCGCCTCGAAGGCGAGATTGGTACCGTCTCTGCGGGAGAACGGCGAGACGAAACGGCGGTTCAGGTTCAGGACAATCAGGCGCGAATTGTCGTCGGCGATAGTCGGCGAGGCTGGGTTGCGTCCTATCAATCGCTGCTGGAGCTATCGACCGATGAGCGGTTCATGGGCGATGTGGACATCATCATTGATTTGAGCAATGTTCGTCCGGCGGGTGAGACGTTGAAAGGCTTTGGCGGCGTGGCCAACCCGATTCGGTTACCGGGTCTGTACGATCGCTGTGCCCAAATCCTCAACCGGGCGATCGGGCGACAGTTGACCTCGGTAGAATGCTGTCTGCTGATTGACGAAGCGGCAGTCACCATTGTGGCCGGGAATATTCGTCGTTCTGCGGGGATGCGCCAAGGGGTCAGCACCGATGAAGGCTTTGGTACGGCCAAGGAAAACCTCTGGCAGCAAGACGCAGAGGGCAACTGGCGAATCGACCCAGAACGGGATTCGCTGCGGATGGCCAACCATACGCGGGTGTTCCATACCAAGCCGACGCGCGAAGAATGTGTCGATGCGGTGCGGAAGCAGTTTTACTCGGGAGAAGGAGCGATTCAGTGGGCAGGGGAAGCGGTAGCTCGGTCAAATGCAGATCTGCTGACGGATGCCACGACCCGCACTGAATTCCTGGAAGCCTATCAGCAAGACACGGCCTACCAATGGCTGAAAGATCACCATCCCCAACTTTCTGAGGCTGAGATTGAGCATCGTCTGGGACGGTATGGCCTGAATCCTTGTGGGGAAATTATTGGTGAGAATTTCCACTGCAATCTTTCCGAAGTTCACCTGAATCAACTCGATCCGCTGGATTTTCGATCGCAGGAAGAAGCCTTCACCGCAGCAGCGCTCTCTGTGGCTGCACTGCTCAACCACAAGTTCAACGAACCCCGCTACCGTCAATCCCGTGAGTTTGATCCGATTGTGGGCGTTTCCTTTACTGGGCTCTTTGACTTTTGTGTGCAGGCATTTGGTGTGGAATGGCTGCAATGGTGGGAGCAAGGTCGTCCGGATACGATGACGGGGCTGAAGTTTAAGCAGCAAGAGCAGCAATACTTGAGCCACTGGAAGGAGATTGTCCATCGGGCAGTGTGGGGTTACTGCGATCGCCACAACCTGAAGCGCCCTAACCGCTGCACCACCATCCAACCGGCGGGAACTAAATCCCTGCTGACTGGTGCTAGCCCCGGTTGGCATCCACCCAAGGCACAGCGCTTCCTCCGCCGCATCACCTTCCGCAAAAATGATCCGGTGGCGCTGGCCTGCCTGGACTACGGCTACAAAATTGTGCCCTCCCAGTCGGACAAGGATGAGAATGGTCGACTCCTGGATGATGCGTTTGATCCGCGCTGTACTGAGTGGCTGGTGGAAATCCCGGTTGAGGTGCCCTGGGCGAATGTCCCTGGTGCCGATCGCATTGATATTTCCAAGTTCACCGCTCTGGCGCAAATGGATTTCTATCTCCAAGTCCAGAAGCACTACACGGCGCACAATACTTCGGCGACCATTGAGCTACGGGAAGGAGAGATTGAGGGATTGGGCGATCGCATTTATCAGGCGATCGCCAATGACGAAGGCTATATCTCTGCGGCGCTGCTGGCTCGTTTTGACGACCTACAAACCTTCCCCCGACTGCCCTTTGAACCGATTTCCAAGGATCAGTACGATCAGCTTAACCAGGAAGTGGAACTGCGACGGAAAACCGAAGATTTCCACAAAGCGCTAAGCCGTTATGACTCGGGTGAACTGATTGAAGCGGGGCCTGCGGGTTGCGATAGCGACAAGTGCATGATGCCTGAGAAGAAGAATTAAGGTCTTGGCTCAATTGGGATGAGTGCAGTGGAAGGGCAAAGCCCCTTTACTGCACTCTTTTTTTGGGAATTTAACCGCAGAGACGCAGAGACGCAGAGGGGTTGATGCAAGTTTCTGGATATCTGGACATAAAAAATGTCTAAGGATCGAAGGTTCAATCCTTAGACATATCAATTCTGCGACCTTCTGCCTGTTGAAAGGTTTGCGGCTCAAATTACAAAGCAGCATTCACAGCAGCGATTCTCTTTTGCAAAGCATGTTCGCGATTCGCTGTTTAAGCTTTTTCGACTAAGCCCCATTGATCGAGCAGAAATGCATACTCGAAGGCAATTTCCTTTAAGCGCTCGTAGCGTCCTGATGCTCCGGCGTGACCTGCGCCCATGTTGGTTTTGAGTAGGAGGGGGTTGCGATCGGTTTTTAGGTCGCGCAGTTTTGCTGTCCACTTGGCGGGTTCCCAGTAGGATACACGGGGGTCATTGAGTCCCGCAGTGATTAGCAGGGCGGGGTAGTCCTTGGCCTCGACATTGTCGTAGGGTGAATAGGACTTCATGTAGAAGTAGTAGTCCGGGTCGTTAGGGTTGCCCCACTCTTCCCATTCCATGGCTGAGAGCGGCAGGCTGGTGTCCAGAATGGTGGTGACGACATCGACAAAGGGCACCTGAGCGACCACGGCTTTGAACAGATCGGGACGGGCGTTGACGACTGCGCCCATTAATAGTCCGCCTGCACTGCCGCCGGAAATTGCGAGATGCTGGGGGGAAGTCCATTGTTCTTTGATGAGGAATTCGGCGCAGGCAATGAAGTCGGTGAAGGTGTTTTTCTTGTGGAGAAACTTGCCGTCTTCGTACCATTTGCGCCCCATCTCGGCACCGCCTCGGATATGGGCGATCGCCAACACCACGCCCCGATCGAGCAGCGACAGCCGGGTTGAGGAAAAATTATCGGGGTAGCTGTAGCCATAGGAGCCATAGCCCACCATCAGCAAAGGATTAGCACCGTTTTGGGTAATCCCTTTTTTGTAGAGGATGGAGAGGGGAACCGCAGTGCCATCGGGGGCAATCGCCTGTACCCGTTGACTGATGTATTGGGTGCGATCGTAGCCCCCCAGCACGGGCGTTTCCTTTTTCAGTTCCCGCGTTTGGCTGTCCATGTCGTAGTCAAACACGGAGGGGGGAGTGACCAGGGAGGTATAGCTGAAGCGCAGAGTTTGGGTATTGAATTCGGGATTTGCGCCCTCGCCCACTTCGTAGGTGGGTTCTGGGAAAGTGATGTAATGCTCTTGGTGGGTGGATAACTTGCGGATTTTGACCTGGGGAATGCCAGCGCGTCGTTCGTAGATCACCAAATGGTCGGCAAAGGCGCTGACCTCGCTGAGCATCACCTCTTCCTGGTGGGGAATGACCACATCCCAATTGGCGGGAGACTGGACTGAGGCACGCAACAGTTCAAAGTTGATGGCTCCGTCGTTGCTGAGAATATAGAACCAATCGCTATGATGTTCAACGCCATATTCCACGCCTGTTTTGCGGGGGCGAATAACCTGAAACTCACCCTTGGGCTGATTCGCGTCTAGATAGTGAATCTCAGAGGTGATTTTGCTGCCCAGGTTCATGATCAAGTAGGCTTCACTGCGGGTCTTGCCAACGCTCAGGTAGAAGGAGTCATCGGCCTCGTGGTACACCAGGACATCTTGATCGACGGCGGTGCCAAGCTGGTGACGGAAGAGTTTGAAGGGACGATGGGCAGGGTCTACCTGGGTGTAGAAGAAGGTTTGGCAGTCGTTGCCCCAAGCGGAGGAGTAATAGGTTTCGGGGATGCTTTCGGGGTAGAGTTCGCGGGTGGCGAGGTTGAGGAAGTAGAGGGTGTAGAGTTCAGACCCGTTGGTGTCGATAGAGTAGGCCAGCAGTTGGTGGTCGGGGCTGATGTCAAAGGTGCCTAACTCAAAATAGTCGTGGCCTTCGGCCAGCAGGTTTTCGTCCAGCAGAATTTCTTCGGGGGCATCCAGGCTGCCTTGCTTGCGGCAGTGGATGGGGTAGGACTTTCCGGCTTCGGTGCGGGAGTAGTAGTAATAGTCTTTTTCGCGGTAGGGCACCGACAGGTCGGTTTCTTGAATGCGCGCCAGCATCTCGTTGTAGAGGTCGGTTTGCAGCGTTTGGGTGTGCTGCATGGCCGCTTCGGTGTAGGCGTTTTCGGCTTCAAGGTAGTCTAGAACGGCTGGGTCTTGGCGATCGCGCATCCAAAAATAAGGATCGACGCGCTCATCCCCATGGAGAGTGTGAATGTAAGGGTTTTTAGCAGCTTTTGGAAAGGACACAGCCATTAGTGACAATTCAGGAACACAACATGCTCAGTGTACCGCCTCCAGGCCAGGTTGAAACTGGTCACGGGGAGAATCATTCTTTAGTTGTATAGAAATTAAGGAAGGGGGAAAGGGGAAGGGGGAAAGGGGAAAGGAGGATCTTGGGCTGATTCTTGGAATTGATTGGTGAGGAGGCAAGGGAATTCCTTAACTCCTTCATCAATTCATTTCATGGACATCTTTGATCCTTCGCCGATTCACCTATCTGAGGAATGCGTTTCCATGACTTCAAGAAAGGGTTTCAAGGAAATTAACTCAAGGATTTGTCCGATGTACCCCCTTTCCCCTTTCCCCTTTCCCCTTTCGCCTAATTCCGGCTAACCGCATTCATTGCCGCCGAGGTTTTGGTTGCGATCGTCAACGCCGAGGGAGATCCAGCCTTCGGTCGGGGCGATGATGTAGACCCAGCGGCGGGCACCTTGTTCGCTTTCGGTGATTTGGGTGTTGCGGGTGAAGCGGAAGTCGTGGGTGCCGGGGGGGATGGTGGCCAGGTAGGTGCGGGGAACCAGCATGGGTTCGCTGCGGACGACTAGGCCATCGGCGGGGAGGACGTTGCAGGTGATGGATTGAGCGGCGATCGCACTATCACTACGAGGCGATGGAGCCGTTCCAGGACGCTCAGAAGCTGCGCTGGTTCGGACTTCAGCAGTGCTATTGGTCGTGGTATTGGTTGAGGTATTGGTTGCAGTGGGTGAACTGGCTGCGGGAGGATTGGCCTGCCGTTCTGACTCTGGGGGCAGATTGTTGATGCGATTGTCAGGCTGAGTGGAGATGTTTTCGCAGGCAACCGGGGGCGAGAGATATCTGGCTTCGACCCAGCCGACGACGGGAGCGTTGATTCTGGCCCAGCCCTCGCCTTTGCTTTCGAGGCGGACGGTTTCGGCGGGATTGAGCAAGCCCCGTGAGGTGCTATCGAGGTAGGGCTGCGTATAAATGCCAGTGGCCGCGTTGGTTTGGCGACAGCCTAACTCAGAGCCAGCGGCGACAGAATTTTGGGCAATGGGCGCGGACGATGCGGCTGGGGGAAGCGTTTGAACTGTTTGAGCTAACACACCAGACGGCGTTCCGAGGATACCGATTCCGAGCGAGAAGCAGGTTAATGAAGCTGAAGCTTGAAAGAAGGCGACAGTCCCGATTCGTTTGAAGTTCATGTAATCACCCTCAATCGACTAAATCAATGGTAGGCAGGAGAAGATAATACCATGATTCAGTACACGGAGTATAGATTGAAACATTTGATACAATCACTGCGCTTACAGCAAGTATTTCATTTGGATAGAGATGGTGGTTGTAGGGTGTTGCAGATCGAACTGGGCTTTGGCAAAGGCGGGAACACCGCGCCAGATTTTGGGGTTGCCAGAGAAGCCAATGCCCTCAGTGGGAATACCCAGGAGGTTGGTGTTGAGTTCGCCGTCCATGTTTTCGTCATGGTGAGCGGTGATGGCGTAGAGGCCGAAGGGTAGATCGTTGAAGACGAGGTTGAGCGGCACTGTTGAGATGGGGAATTGTCCGGCTTGGACGGCACTGGCCGCATCGTTGGGAAAGCCTGCGGCATTGCGAAATACTGCCAGGTTAATCACGCCTAAATTGCTGCGTAGTCCCAGTAGCTCGACCGTTAGGCAAGCTTTTTGCAGGGTTTGGGAGCGCTCTGCCGAGTTTTGCCGGAGGAGGGGGTTGGAGGCATCCATAGTATGTGGCTTCAGGGGGGTGGCTTCAGTAAGGGGCTTTAGTAGGGGGCTTTGGCGATCGCCCAGTTATCCTTCTTCAGACTCTACGAGTTTCTTCGACCCGGTTCAGAGTTTTGGGTTAAGAATTTAACTTTGGAAGAAGGAATCACTGCATTACTTAGAAGGGTACTGTGAAATTTGCCCCTTTTACATGCCTAAAAGGTAGAAAATCCTCATGGAATGAATATATAGACTCAAACAATCCGTTGGAGTGCCGGGTTGGACATGAGTTAGATGATTGATTGAGCCACCTTACAGCCAAAGTTTCATTCTTTGAAGATTTAAGCGCTGAAAACAAGGCTCTATCTAAACCACTGTCCAGCCCAAAAGTAAGGGATGCCGCAGAGTATGCGACATCCCTCAGTGGTGATATTGGCGATAGTTACGCGGTTGAAGACAGTGGCTTTGTTAGAGGATCTTTTTGTTGGAGGATCTCAAGGAGATCTCGGCGATCGCTCCTAAACCTTCAGCGGTGACTTGTTGCTGACTGCGCCATCGTAGTCGCTCTTGATGTCCACATCCACGGCCAGCATGGAAGTGGTTTCGCCCGTAATCAAACGAGCGCCCCGTTTGCGGGTGAAGTAGTTCCAGCCCCATTGCAGCATGACAATCAGCTTGTTATCAAACTCGATCAGGTAGTAGACATGGGCAAAGATCCAGACAAACCAGGCGAGGAAGCCTGAGAATTTGACAAAGCCCAGATCGACGACGGCTTCGTTTTGACCAATGACGGCCAGACTGCCGACTTCGGAGTAGGTGAACTGGGGCAGTTCTGCGCCTTTAAGCCGAGCTTGGACTAACTGGGCGACATACTCGCCTTCTTTCATGGCCACGGGGGCAACGCCGGGAAGGGGTTTGTCACCCTGGTGCATGAAGTTGGCCAGGTCGCCGATGACAAAGATGTTGGGGTGGCCTGGGATACTGAGATTGGGTTCGACCATGACCCGACCGACGCGATCGAGGGTTGCGCCCGTTCGCTCTTCCAGGACTTTGCCCATGGCGGAGGCTTTCACGCCTGCCGCCCAGAGGATGGTGCGGGTGGGGATTTCTTCGACGGTGTCGCCCTGACGCGCAGTGACGATGTTGTTTTCAATGTTAGTGACCAGGGTTTTGGTTTTAACCTTAACCCCGAGGCGCACCAAGGCGGCTTCGGCTTTCTGGGAGAGTTCGGGGGCGTAGGGGGGGAGGACTCGGTCGAGTCCTTCTAGAAGAAGAATATTGGCTTCGGTGGTGTCGATACTGCGGAAGTCGTTTTTGAGGGTGTTGCGGGCGAGTTCGGCGATCGCCCCCGCTAATTCAACCCCCGTGGGACCACCGCCTACAATGACAAAGTTGAGCCAGGCTTGGCGCTTGACGGGGTCGGGTTCCTTTTCGGCGGCTTCAAAGGCCATGAAGATACGGCGACGCATTTCGAGGGCATCTTCGATAGTTTTGAGGCCGGGAGCGGTGGTTTTCCACTGATCGTTGCCGAAGTAGTGATGACTAACGCCCGTGGCAACAATCAGGGTGTCATAGTCGAGTTCTTGTCCTCGCAGGATGACTTTCTTTTGCTCAGGAAGAATATCTCGGACTTCGTCTAAGAGGACTTGGGTGTTTTTGTTGCGCCCGAGGATGCTTCGCAGGGGAGAGGAAATATCAGCAGGGGAAAGAGTTCCAGTGGCGACCTGGTAGAGCAGGGGTTGGAACAGGTGGAAGTTGCGCTTGTCTACCAGGGTAATTTTGACGGCGGCTTGGCCTAGGGCTTTTGCGGCATAGAGGCCACCGAAACCACCACCAATAATGACGACGTGATGTAATTTTTGCTCTGGCTGATCTTTGAGTTCCTGAGCTTTCAATTCCTGATCTTTGGCTTGCTGATTTTGCTCGTGCTGGCGCTGTTCTAGTGCATCAACCATGTCTATCCGCTCCTTCGCTTGCTTCCATTTTAGGATTCCCGTGTTTGTAAAGTTGTGTTAAAAGCCAAAGATGCAAACATTCGTCTCTCTTGAACCCATCCATTTAGAACGGGGCGGCTCAGAATAGATCCAGCCCAGAGCAGATCCGGCTTTGAACAAAAGATCGGCTCAGCACGCAATCATAAAGGTCAAATTCCTGGTGAGTAAAGACTTATGTCGGAAAACATTGGGGATTTCTGAATGAGCAGCAATTTTAGAAATACTCTATTAAGAACACGAATTGCTAGAGAAGATGCCCTATTTGACTTTCCAACCCTGACCACACCGCTTCACCCATTACTGATGCAAGTAGAGAGGGGAAGCCATCCTGTAAACAAACCTGAGAATTTCTTAATATAGCTTAATTGATGAGGTGAAAGCCGCAGAGATTTAGACTGATGAGACTTTTCAATAGGTTAGTGCAGGATTTGTTATAGCTCGGTAGCAGTGACTACGATTCCATCTTGAGCATCCCATAGGAAGAAATCGGCCAACGAAAAACATCGGGTTCCACATGGGAAACTCAGGAAGGATAGCCTGGAATTTCTGGGAAACCCGATGTTCATTCAGTTTATTTCTCAGTTTATTTCAAGGTTGGATGCGGTCAGGAGTACGATGCGATCGCCAGCCCAACTGACCATTCCTCTCATAACTGCTCTAGCGATGGAGACTAGCCAGCGCCTCTGACACAATCTGAAGTGCCCTGGTGACTTCTGCCTCGGTGACAATCAGAGGCGGCACAAAGCGGACGACCTTGGGGCCAGCCGGGACGAGCAGTAGACCTTGGAGCATGGCGGCTTTGACCAGGTCGGGGGCGGTGAGTTCTAGATCGGGGGATAGCACTAGGCCATTGATCAAGCCCCAGCCTCGGACTTCGGTGATTAGGGTGGGATATTGGGCGGCGATCGCCATCAACCCTTGTCGCAGTTGCTCACCGCGTGCCGTCACATTGGCCAGGAGATTTTCAGACTCTAGTGTACGGCAAACCTGGAGGGCGACTCCGGTGGCGAAGGGGTTGCCGCCAAAGGTGCTGGCGTGATCCCCCGGTTGAAAGACATTGCAGAAGGATTTGCAGAGCATGGCACCGATGGGAATGCCGCCGCCTAAGCCTTTGGCAGAGGTGAAGATATCGGGTTCAATGCCCAGATGTTCGTAGCCCCAGTAGTGCCCGGTGCGACCCATGCCGACCTGGACTTCATCAAGAATTAGCAGGATGCCTTTCTCATCGCAGAGTTGGCGGACTCGTTGGAAATAGGCGCGATCGCCCGGTCTGACTCCGCCTTCCCCTTGCAGAGGTTCGAGTAGAATAGCGGCGACTTGGCGATCGGTGCTGTCGAGGAGGGCGATCGCATCTTCCAGGGCCGTGATGTCGTTGTAGGGGA
>JALOOP010000251.1 GCA_025454315.1 Oculatellaceae cyanobacterium Prado106 | reverse complement strand
GAGGCAAGATCTCAGATAGGAGGGGTTCGAGAATCGTCCATTCGGCGTCGCTGAGGTTGCTAGATTAGGGCAAGATGAATCGACTAATGTTACTTTCCTAGCCTAAACTAGCCTCTCAAAAGATGTCAAATGGATTCTATAGCTCGGATTGAATTTACCACTACCCCTATCTCCATACCTCCCAACCTCAAATCTCTTCAATTTAGTATCTTTAATCTAATATTTCTAATCGCGAGGCTTAACGCTTAACTTTCAACCTCGGAGTATTCCTTCCTATGAATTCTGAGCGATCGCCCCATCTCTCTTCTGATCTCGTTGCCGTCTCTCGCACGAGTCCAACGGATGCGTCGGAGATCTTATCTGCTGCGGAAAGTTTATCCCAAGATTGGGCGGCAGCGGATTTGCGAATGGGCGCTCCAGGGGTAAGTGTGGTTCATGCGATTGCCGGACGCTTACGCCTCAAAATTCCCCGCATTGCCCATGATACCGACTATGCCAACCGCCTCAACTGGGTGCTAGAATCCTTCGACTTCATCACCTGCGTTCGGCTCAATCCCTCGGCTCATTCCCTGGTGATTTACTTCCAACCCTATGTTTCGTTAACGGAAGTGCAGCAGCATTTGCTCACCGGGCTACTGCAAGCTGAGGCAACCCCTGTTCCCGTGGGCGCAATTCTCACCAAAACAGAACTGCGTCCCATGATTAACTGGGTAGAACGGTTAGGATTGCCCTTAGCGAGTTTAGGGCTGGCGGTGCTGGCCAATCAGTTTTTATTGCCGATTCCGGCCTTGTTGGTGGGAACCGCCGTCCTAGCCGCATCGCTTCCTTTTGTGCAGCGAGTGGTGGAAATGACCGTGACTCGTCAACAACTCGATACGGACTTGCTGGATATCCTCTGGTTGGGTCTTTATACTCTCAAGGGCGATTTTGTGGCTCCGGCTCTGATGGTTAGTCTGATTGAAACGGGTGATGCTCTGCGAGACATCACGGCTCGGGCGAGTGAGCGTCAGGTGGTGGATCTGTTGAGCGGAATTGATCAGCAGGTGCGGGTTGAGCGGGATGGGCAGGAGGTACGGGTGCCTTTGACCGAGGTGCAGCGGGGCGATCGCATCATTGTTTACGCAGGCGAAATTATCCCGGTGAGTGGACGGGTGCTGCGCGGTACGGCAGTCATCGATGAACATAAGCTGACGGGAGAATCCAGTCTAGTGTCTCGTTCAGAAGGGCAGGTGGTACATGCCTCTACCCAAATGGTCGAAGGCAAGCTCTGCATTTTGACCAAGCGCATTGGCGAAAATACCCGTGTCGGCTTGACGGTGAAACTGCTGCGATCGGCTCCCATCTATGATACGCGCGTGCAGGACTACTCCACCCAAGTCTCCAACGCCGTCACCGGGCCTTCGCTGATTCTGGGCGGCCTGATTTTTCTATTCACGCGCGATATCTCACGGGCATTAGCCCCTTTGCATCTAGACTTTGGCTATGGTATTCGCATTGCCGTCCCCTCCAGCATTCTCTCTGCCCTCACCTATGCCGCTCGTCACGGCATCTACATTCGCAGTGGACGCGCCCTGGAAATGCTAGCCAAGGTGGACACTGTGGTATTTGACAAAACCGGAACTCTGACTCAGGGCAACGCCGAAGTCGTCGGCATCAAAACCGCGACTCGTCGGGGTTCCCGCGCGGAGGTACTGCGGGTAGCCGCCTCCACCGAACAAAGTAACACCCATCCGGTTTCTGCCGCCATTCTCCGCGCCGCCGCTGCCCAAAAACTAGAGTCCTATCCTTGTGATACCTGGCAATATCGAGTCGGTCTAGGGGTGATTGCCCAAATTAACGGTCAGCCTGTTCTGGTGGGCAGTGGCCGTCTGATGCGCCAAGAAGGCATTGACATCGATCCCATCCATGAGCGTCACCCCGACCTCAAAACGGGCAGCGAATCCCATGTCTATGTCGCCCGCAACGGCAAACTCCTGGGCGTCATTCTCTACACCGATCCACCGCGCCCTGAAAGCAGCTACGTCATTGCAGACCTGGAACAACAGGGCTACTCGACCTACATTCTGACCGGAGACAGTCAGCGGGTTGCCAGTCGCGTTGCTGACCAACTGGGCGTGGCGCGAGATCATGTCTATGCTGGAGCCTATCCCGATCGCAAAGTCGCCGTCATCCAGGAACTTCAACAGCAGGGAAAGATTGTTGCGTTCGTGGGTGAGGGCATCAATGACGCGGCTGCCCTGGCTCATGCCGATGTCTCCATTTCCTTTGCTAGCGGCATTGACATCGCCCGTGAAACCGCCGAAGTTGTTCTCCTAGAAGATGACCTGCGCGGTATTGTCCAGGCGATCGCCATTGCCCAACGCGCCATGGAAATCGTCTACCAAAACACCGCCATGATCGCCATTCCCAATATCAGTGTGGTACTCGCTGGCATTTTCCTGGCGCTCGATCCCGTTCTCAGCGTCGTCATCAGCAACGGTGCCGCCCTCGTTGCCGAACTCAATAGTTTCCGTCCCCTGTTTACGCCCCAGGACGATCCGATTCATCGCTTGCTATCCTGTCCACCCCAACCCGAGGAACCCTCCCATGCCCCAATGCCCTGTTTGTGAGGTTCGCTACGCAGGCGGCAAAACCGAGTATTGTCCCGTTTGTGGATGGGAGGTGCAGCCCTACTCCTTGCTGCTGGCGCTCACGCCTGAAGTGATGCTGAAGGAAAGAAGCCGACTGGATTGGGCGAAGGCGACTTGGGTCAGAGTCAAGGTGAAGCAAGGGCAAATTGACCAAATGACCAGCAAGCTTCAGATATTGACCAAAACCTCAGAGCAGTTGCAGATGCAACTTGAGCAAACCACCCAAGAAAAGCTCCGGGTGCAAACCCTGTTCACCCAGCAAGAATCCACCCTAGAAACAACCCGCCTTCAACTGGATCAGGTGCGCGAAGAATTGAGCTATTTGCGAGGCCGATTGGATCAGGCAACCCGAGATCTAGAATATGTTTCCACTCCATCTGCCTCAACCCCCTTCTTGACTTCGCCGATCGCCCCTCCCTCCAATGCTCAAGCTCCTGACTTTAAGCAGAGGTTTGAACAGAAAACTGAAGAATTAGGACAAACAGAAAATACAGAGGAATTAGAAAATACAGAGGAATTAGAAAATACAGAGGAATTAGAAAAGGAGGAAGCGATCGCCCCATCTCCCGTACCTATCCCTGATCCAGCTTCAGAGAAAACGGTAGAAGCATCCATCGCGCCATCAGAGGAACTGAAGGAATTAGAGAAAGGAACAGAGGCGATCGCAATATCACCCCCCAGCACTACCGAAGAGGCAATTGGAACTGTGATTGAAGAAGCGATCGAAGAAGCGATCGCCCCATCCCCTTTCTCCCCAAACCTTCCCATAGAATCTCCCTTTGAAGTTTCTGAGCAAGGGATACAGGATACAACGCTAATGGAAGAAGCGATCGCCCCATCCCTCTTCCCTAGAACCGAGAATTTTATTGATCAGACGACAGAAAAAACACAGACAGAAACACAAGAACCAGTTCTGGAAGAATCGTCAGAAACGAACCTGGAACAGAGTACAGAACAATCCATAGAGCAGACTACAGGACAAACCATAGAGCAAATGCAGCAAATCATAGAGCAGAATACAGGGCAAACCATAGAGGAAAACACGGGACAAATTATAGAGCAGGACATGGGAAAAACTCTAGATCAACGCTATGAATCAATCCCTGATCCCTCCCCGTCCTTTTCTTCGATCGCGCCCCCTACCCCGCACTCCCTCGTGGTTTCACACTTCAGCCTAACCGCCCAAGGACAACCCCTGCCTGCGGCTCATTGCATCCTCCAATCCCGGCAAGAACCCCTGGAAGAAACAGCGATCGAACTCGTCGCCCTACCTGCTGGAACCTTGCTCATGGGTTCTCCAGAGCCTGAACTGGGGCGCGATCGCCATGAAAGTCCGCTGCATCCCGTGACTGTGAAAGCCCTCTGGATGGCTCGGTTTCCCATCACCCAAATACAATGGCGCAAGGTCGCTCGTCTGCCGACCATTCACCGCTCCCTCAACCCCGATCCGTCTTATTTCAAAGGCGATCAGCATCCCGTCGAGCAGGTGTCTTGGCTGGATGCGATCGAGTTTTGCGATCGCTTAAGTCAGTTGACGCAGCGGCTCTATCGCTTACCCAGCGAAGCCGAATGGGAGTATGCCTGCCGCGCCGCCAGCGAAACTCCATTCCATTTCGGCGAAACCCTCAATCCAGAATTTTGCAACTACGATGGCAATGATAGTTATGGCGAAGGAGAAGCGGGCATCTATCGCCAAAGCACCGTACCCGTCGGCAGTTTAGCCAGTGTCAATGCGTTTGGTCTAGCCGATATGCATGGCAATGTCTGGGAATGGTGCGCGGATCTCTGGCATGAAACCTATCACGACGCGCCTTCAGATAGCCGAGCCTGGGACAACGCAGGCGATTCCAATCGGCGAGTTCTGCGAGGCGGAGCCTGGTACTGTCCGCCTGCCCTCTGTCGCTCTGCTCAACGCCATTGGGGAGAAGCCAACCATAGCGGTAGTGGTATTGGCTTCCGAGTCGTGTGCGATCTAGAATGTGCGGTCTAGAATGTGCAATCTAGAATGTACGATCTAAAGTTTAAGTTTTACATCATGAGTTTCAAGTTGTGATAAGTTTAAGTTTAGATTTGAATTTTTCTTCTCTCCGCTGTGCATTCTCTATCTAAGAAGAATGCAATCAGATGCAAAAAAGCCGAAACCCAAAACGCAGCTCCACCTTAAACCCATTCGCAAATCCATTGCATCTGTTTATCGCACCCCATTCATCGCACCCCATTCATCACATCCCAAACCCCAATCAGCATTTCCACTCCAAAACTCTCATAATCCCCTTTCCCCTTTCGCCCTTCCCCTTTTCCCTTTCCCCTTTCTTCCCCTCAAGAGGATTGCCATGTCCAAACAAGTCAAGCAGTTTCATCAACTCATCACCACCAACCCCTCCCTGCAAGAAAAGTTTCGCCAAGTCCCCGATCGCGCCAGCTTCGTTGCGATGGCCGTCAAGCTAGGTGCAGAACATGGTTATTCCTTCACCGCCATTGAAGTCGAAACCTATATTAACTCCAACTTCCTCACGTTGATGAAACAATTTTCCTAGACGCTTTTCCTAGACGTTGCAATCACCTCCCCGTGACTGCAACCATGCAAAATTGTTTTGCCAAGGCTCTGATAGAGCCATTTTGACGACTTGCTTTCAATTCACTACCTAGCCCACAAATAACGAGGTGGGTTCGCGATCGCGAACCCACCTTTTTGTATTCATCATTAAAGGATCTCCAAGATCCGCGTAGGGTGCGTAGAAACGACGTGGAATGCACCTAACCCATATGCGAAGGTAAGTGCGCGGACTCTACGTTCCACGCCTCCCGCAGTTTCCAGTTATTTTCCTTCACTGAATTCGCCAACAGCATCACTCATTTGCAGATAATCTCAGAGCAAAGCCAATCCAGCTTTCCAAGCAATGGATGATCTAATTTCTCTAGCTGAGTATCTCAGATAATATCCTCAGATCTACCCATCAAATCCTTAACTTAGATCTTGCACCAATTTCAGGAATCCACTGCTGATAGTGAATTTCAAGGGCTTGGAACGGCTTCGTTTCCAGCCCGCCCGTAGATGAATCACGGGCTATTAGCCAAAGTCCATTAAAATGGACTGCGGAGGCTGGATAGCTCTCTAGACAGGCTTTTCAACCCATTTTAATGGGTTTTGTCGATTAGCCCGCAATTCATTCGCAGACGAGTCTGGCAATGACTCATGAGACAGGTGCAAGATCTCAGTTAACCTTGCATGTTCTCGAATTGCCAATATCATCACACCCCAACTGAGTTCCAAGTTCTGATAATAAATTCATTTCCGATCGCCCATTAAACAGCTTCAAAATCAGTGAGAGTAAGTATTTTACATTTAATTTAACTCGCTTTTCGATTCACTAAAGTTCCTTTCTTAGCTTGTTGCATAGAGTTCTCTAAAATCATCCTGAAATAAGATTAGTGCGATCGCCACTTCTTCCATGATTCTATTTATTTTCATTGAAAAGAGCTATTCTCTTTTCAATCTCATTTCGGTTATTTTGAAGGTTTTTAAGGTTGTTTTAAGATTTACCCCATGATATAGTAATAAACATCATCAGAAAACAGTATAGGGATCAAGCGTAAAACGCTGTAAGTTCAAATACCGTAAGTTCAAATACCGTAAGTTCAAACACTTTAAGTTTACAGACGCAGCGCAAAGCACTTACATATTTCCCCTATTCTGGTTTTTTCTTGTTGATTTCTATTCGTTTAGTTTTAACTTCGTTTCACCCATAGTCTTTTATTTGTCTTCTATTTAATCAGGTGGACTCGATTCAATTTCTCATGCCAGGTAGTCAACATCTGCCTTAAACATCTTAGGGAGCTTTTGTTTTGCTGGGGTTAAACAGATTTCTCCTTAACTATTTAGGGATTGAATCGAGAGTCAAATGAAGTAAGTTTCTTTTCCGTTTTATTATTTTTATTGTATTTTTTTGGTTCTCTCTATTCTTTCCATTTGTTTCTATCATTGAGGCCACTACAGTATCAGTTTGTAACGGTTCTAATGGTTATTTTTCATAAAGTTTCCCTTTTTGTCTTCTCGCTTTTCAGTTAGACTCAAGTCAATGCAGATTGAGAGTATAGCTTTCCTTTCAGGGAATAGTTTCCTTCCTATTTCTTTCGCTCTTTTGCATTTCACCCCCCTTGTAAGTTTTACGGCTCATCCTAATCGATGTGCAGATGGCCTGATCATTGGATCTATTTCGCTGCGCGAATGCATTGTTCACCCAGGTTCTAACCGTTCCTCATGTTTTACAATGTGTTTTGCTTTTGTTCAAAAAGACACCCTGCAGATGAAATGCTTCTCTGCTATGTTGCTTTATGCCAAATGAGAATGATCTACACCATCTGAGTCATCATCTGAACCATTAAGGAAGCTATTAACAGAATCATGAACAGAATCGTTGATTCCATTCATGATGAACCGAGCATGGTTTTCCTGCAAGGTTCTCTTTCGTAGTGCTTCTATAAGATTCTTCTGCACAATTCTTTTGCATGGCTCTTATCCAAAAGTCTTTTGTCTGATTTTTCTTTGAGGTTGACCACTAGACAGAATCATTAAGCATCCTTCATGGATTCTATTTTGATTGTTAATCAACGCCTTCTCTGCACTCATCTGCGATCGCCCCTCCGCGATCGCCATCTTTCCCAGCATTCACTCCTCTATCCACATTTTTTCCTCATGTACACTCTCTCCTCATGCACATCCCCATGAATCGAACAGTCATCCGCGAATCACCCTTCACCGTCAGTCATCTTTCCATCTCCATCTATAGTCGAAATCTCTCTAGGA
Organism: Oculatellaceae cyanobacterium Prado106; assembly: GCA_025454315.1. Classification (GTDB taxonomy): domain Bacteria; phylum Cyanobacteriota; class Cyanobacteriia; order Elainellales; family Elainellaceae; genus Prado106. The sequence continues at coordinate 2,924 of JALOOP010000251.1, read as the reverse complement.
CTGATGACGATTCCATCTGTGACCATTCCTCACCCACGACCATTCGCTTATACGCACCCAACCCCATTCGTTCATGACACCCTGCCCATAACCTTTGCCGATGCTCCTTTCTCCATAACCAGCTACCCTGCTTGCCTGTCCGCTACTCCTGCCCTATTTCTTCACTCACGAGGAACCCTTTTATGTCCGTCTCCAACACGCTAGAGCATGTTGTCCCAGTCGTGGTTGATGCCCATCCGGTTGCCCACGCGGAACAAGTTTACTATCAGGTTGTCCATTGGATTCCGGGTCGCTTCCGCCTCCGTATTCCTCGATTGGCAAAAGATGAAGAGTATGTGCTGCAAATCAAGTACTACCTGGGCAAGTTGGATTCGGTGCACGAAGTCGCCGTCAATCCAGCCGCTAGTTCTCTGATTGTCAACTACCATCACGAACCTGCCGCAGTTGCGATCGCCACCTTCCAAGAAAGACTCTTCAGTGCCATCCAACATGCCGCCAGCATTGAACTGCCCTCGGGCTGGACAGGTGAAGAAAAGAAAGCCGAGAATGAAGTGGATTTCATGGAGCGCCTAGGTCTACCGATTGCAGGTTTAGTCCTGAGTGCGGCGGCCATGGCGGGTGCGCCGATTCCACCCGTGCTGATTGGGGCAACGGTGTTGATTGGTGCGCTACCCGTCTTTAAGCGAGCCTGGGAAGCCATTCAGCAGGATCGTCAGTTAACCATCGACTTCTTGGATGGTTTGGCGATTGGTCTGCACACCTTGCAGGGACACTTCTTCGCACCGTCCTTTATGTTGGGCTTGGTGGAAGGCGGTGAAGTGATTCGGGATATGACAGCACGGGGCAGCGAACGCGCTTCTCTGGATCTATTAGATTGTCTCAGCAAGACGGCCTTTGTCATTCGCGATGGAGAAATCGTTGAAATTGCCACTGCGGATGTGGTTCCGGGTGATCATGTCGTCGTTTATCCCGGCGATCAAATCCCGGTGGACGGCGCGGTGCTTCAGGGTGTCGGCATCATTGACCAATGTAAGCTGACCGGGGAATCCGTCCCCGTAACTCGCCGAGAAGGCGAAGAAGTCTTTGCCTCAACGCTCCTGGTAGACGGTACCCTGACCATTCTGGCCGAACGCACGGGCAACAACACTCGGGCTGGGGTAATTGTCAATCTGATGCAGGCCGCTCCCGTCCATGACACTCGGGTAGAAAACTATGCGGCTCAGGTGGCCAATCAGTTCGTTCTGCCGACGCTGCTGATTGGTACGGGTGTAGGCTTAGTCTCTGGCAACTTGAACCGGGCGGTTGCACTTCTGACTCTGGACTTTGGCACAGGAATTCGCGTTTCCGTTCCCACGACCATTCTCTCTGCCCTCACCTATGCCGCTCGTAACGGTGTTCTGATTCGCAGTGGTCGAGCCATTGAAATTCTGGCTACGATCAATACAGTCATCTGCGACAAGACCGGAACCCTGACCATTGGTCACGCCGGAGTAAACGACATTGACACGATGGATCGCTTTAGCAAAGAAGAGGTGCTGTGTTTTGCAGCCACAGCGGAACAGGGGCTAACCCACCCGATTGCAGAGGCGATCGTCCACCATGCCAGAGACTGTAATGTTGCGCTGAAGGACTGCGAAGATTGGGAATATAAGGTGGGGCTGGGTGCAACGGGCAAGATCGACGGCATCCAGATTATGGTGGGTAGTCCCCGCTTCATGAAGCAGGAAGGCATCGATCTCGAAGAATACGATCGCCGCTATCCCGATGCCAAATCTGGCGGTCAATCCCTGGTCTATGTTGCGGGTGATGGCAAACTGCTCGGCGTAATTCGCTACAGCGATCCACCGCGTTCTGAAAGCAAGGAAGTCATCCAAGAACTGAAGCGGATGGGCATCAGCGTCCAAATGCTGACGGGGGATGTTGAGCGGGTAGCTCACTCGATCGCAGGAAACTTGGGCATTGCGCCCGAGCATGTCCATGCAGAAGCCTTCCCTGAACGCAAGGTGGAAGTGGTCAAAGAGGTTCACGACAGTGGCAAGATCGTCGCCTTCTGCGGCGATGGCATCAACGACTCTGCCGCTCTGGCCTACGCCGATGTCTCGGTTTCCTTTGCGGGAGCCACCGACATTGCCCGAGAAACGGCAGATGTGGTACTGATGGAAGATGACCTGCGCGGGTTAATTCTGGCCATTAAAGTAGCGCGTCAAGCGATGGAAATCATCTGGCAAAATACGATCGTGGTGGCAGGCCCCAACCTGAGCGCCCTCGTCTTTGGTATTTTCTTTGCCCTCGATCCGCTGCTTGCTGTCGTCATCAACAATGGTTCGGCAATTCTGGCAGAACTCAACGGTCTACGTCCGCTCATGGGCCCTGGTAGTCCCGTTCCCCTGGGGCATCGACTTAGCGCAGCAGAACTGGCCGAGGAGGAAATGCGCCTGCAAGAACGGATGGCTCATCAACAAGCCACAGCCAATTCCACAGCCAATTCCACAGCGAATTCTACAGCCAACTCAACGGTCACCGTCCAGGCCAAACCCGTGCAGCCCCAGATCATCACAGAGACGGTCATGATTTCGCCGGAACTCAAGGCTGATGTGCAGGATGCGATCGCCGACAAAGACCAAAGCAACGGCTCTAGCAATGGCCACAGCAATGGTCATAGCAATGGTTCTAGCAACGGCTACAGCAATGGTTATGGTAATGGCCATAGTAATAGTCACAGCAATGGTCACAGCAATGGTCACAGCAGCGCTGAACCAATGGGCAACGGGTACAGCGATCGCCCCGAACTCATCAACGGATCTGTGAATGAAATCCAGCCCGACGAGGACGACGAAGCCCCCGAGATTCTGTCTACCAGTCTGACCTTGTTTACCCTCCAACTGAGACAGGGTGAATTGGCGAAACGGTTTGGGGTAGCCCAA
>JALOOP010000250.1 GCA_025454315.1 Oculatellaceae cyanobacterium Prado106 | reverse complement strand
GTCAATGTACAGGACTGTTATTTTACTGACCCCTTTGCATCCAATGCAGATTCACCTGGGCACACTAGTGCGAGTTTTCCGACCCCTGTCCCAGTCGTGACTGCTCCGGTAGATCTCGACACCTGGCAAACCTGGTTCTCCCATTGGCTGACCCAACTCCAACCAGATCTCTCCCCCCATCGGGCTTACGAACTTAGCCTCCGGCTCACCAACAATGCCGAGATCCAGACCTTTAACACCCAATATCGGCATAAAGATCAGCCCACAGACGTATTAGCCTTTGCCTCCCTAGAGGTAGATTCTCCCCACCTTGAGGAAATGGATGAGCAGCCGCTGTATTTAGGCGATATCATCATTTCGGTTGAAACGGCTCAAGTGCAGGCTAACGAACAGGGGCATCCCTTGAGACAAGAGCTAGCCTGGTTGGCGGCTCATGCCCTGCTCCATCTCCTGGGCTGGGATCACCCAGATGAGGCCAGTTTGATGGAAATGCTCCAGCAGCAGGCCGTCCTTTTGGAGGGCATTGGCTATCGGGTTGAGATCTCCTGAGTAGAAAAAAATACAGACATAGGGGGTTCTAATACTGAGATTTGTAATGTAGGATAAAGTCTTTCATCATTTCTTTGCGAAAAATTGACGAAGTCTTCAACTGAATTCGATTCGTGAAGCCAACATGATGGAATAGCCAAGTCCCTATCTGGGTTTACCGTTTGACTAAGGACTATTTTCAAGACTTGATCGCGCTGTAACTGCGATCGCCCCTCTTCCCGCCTGATGTTCCTGCCTTCGTCCGTGACACTGTTGTAACTCTGCGATCTATGACCCAAGAACTTTCGACCAAGCCTCCACTTCAATCGGCAGAGTCTTCACTGCTGCCGATTCCTGGTGCAAAGCCCAAGCGGGATTTGTCCTGGAGGGTCGCATCCAGTTTGTTTACCAGTTTTGGCTATGCCTGGGCGGGTGTCAGCTATGCCTTCCTAACTCAGCGAAATTTTCGGATTCATCTGATCGTCGGCAGTTTGGCGATCGGCCTCAGCGTCTTCCTCCACCTCACCCCGGTCGAAGTCGCCATCATCGCCCTCACCATCGGCTCCGTCCTGACGATGGAACTCCTCAACACCGCCCTCGAATCCGTCGTCGATCTAACCGTCCGCCAGACCTACCACGAACTTGCTAAAATTGCCAAAGACTGCGCCGCAGGAGCCGTCCTCATCTCTGCCATGGCCGCCGTCTTCATTGCCTGTTTCCTCATCCTCCCCCCCCTCTTCACGCTTCTCCAAGCCGAATTCCTCCCCTACCTCCTTCCCTACCTTCAATAGCTCTCCCTTCCCTCCCCTGTCGCATAGGAAGCAGTCTCATAGAATACCAAAGGTCACAGGGCTACAGAGAAGGACACAGAGAACCCCCCTACTCCCCACTCCCTAATCCCTACTCCCCCTTATGATTCTGGTCATCGATAACTACGACAGCTTCACCTACAACCTGGTGCAATATCTGGGAGAACTGGGTCAAGAACTCCCGATCGCCGCAGAAGTTCAGGTTTATCGCAACGACCAAATCACCCTGGAGCAAATCGCCGCCCTCCAGCCCGATGGTATCGTTATCTCTCCAGGGCCAGGTCGCCCTGACGATGCCGGCATTTCACTACAAATCATTGGCCAATTAGGTCAAACCACTTCCATCCTTGGGGTTTGCCTAGGGCATCAGAGCATCGGCCAGGTCTTTGGTGGCAACATTACCTCTGCCCCAGAACTGATGCATGGCAAAACCTCCCTAGTGCATCACAAGGGAGTCGGCGTGTTTGAGGGGTTACAGGAGCCATTCACTGCAACCCGGTATCACAGTCTTGTCATTGAACCTGCCACCTGCCCCGAAGTCCTAGAAGTCACGGCCTGGGTGGAAGATGGCACAATCATGGGCGTTCGCCATCGTCAGTACCCGCACATTCAGGGAGTGCAGTTTCACCCCGAGAGCGTGTTAACTGATTCTGGTAAACAACTCCTCCGAAATTTTCTGCTGTCGATTCGGAAACCTGCTGGAGTCGGTTAAATCTCTCTTAGCGACCCGATCGAGTCATTTAGCAAGGCTGCAAGTCAAGTAGCCCTGTTTTTTGCGGCGTAATTAATTTCCCTGTGATCTAGCAATTGGTGAATGCTCCGAGTTCCTGTAAGCTTAGAATTGCGTTTTATACCAAGAGGATACGGACTACTCTGTAGACAGGTAGTACCGCTGATTTTCCATGTTGCAGCAGGGTAAACGGGGCGATCGCACCATGTTCCATCGATGTTCCAGAACCGAGAGCAAGACAATACCCATTTGATAAATTCAGACTCCTAATTCCTCCGTTTGAATGGGTTTCGGCAGCTAACGATAAAATCGGGCTTTCCGTTTTCCTTTCAAAAGGATGAATCAGCCCTACCATTTGATCCCGTAAGATTGACAGATTTAATTGAGAGATTCAACTGAGAGATTTAACTGAGAGAAAAGTCTCAAATTAACCGATCTGGGATGAGTTTAAGACCCCACTGAGGCACAAAACAAGGTATGTTCTTGTCATTATTCTGACTGGTCATTATTCTGACGAATGTGAGTTAACGAATCTGTGAGGAGACGAATGAAGCGGCGACAGTTTATTCAATACGCGGGTGTGGGTCTTTCAACGACTCTGGGTCTGGGAATGGTTGGGCAAACGCAAGCAGCACAAGCCCAGACAGGTTCTGTGACGATTCGCGCCCTGGGACATACCTGCTTTCTATTTACAGGAGATGGCCGTCGCATCCTGGTCAATCCCTTCCGTCCGATCGGCTGTACCGCAGGGTATCGCGCACCCAATGTGACAGCGGATCTGGTGATGATTAGCAGTCGTCTGTTTGACGAAGGCTCAACCGACGGATTGCCCACGGGCTATCGACTTTTGGACGAACCGGGTGTGTACGAATTCACCAATATGCAAGTTCAGGGCATCCGCACCGATCATGACGACATTGGCGGTAAGCGATTCGGCTTCAACACAGTCTGGCGCTGGAACCAAGGAGGGCTAAATCTACTGCACATGGGCGGAGCCGCTGCTCCCATCACCGTCGAGCAACAGATCCTCATGGGTCGCCCCGATGTGCTGCTGCTCCCCATCGGCAATGGCCCCAAAGCCTACACCCCAGAAGAAGCCAAAGCCGCTATTCAAACCCTCAGTCCCCGCATTGTCATTCCAACCCATTACCGGACTCAGGCCGCTGATGCCGCCGCCTGCGACATTACGGGGTTGGACGCATTCTTGAAAGTGATGGAAGGCACACCCGTTCAGCAAGCAGGGGACTCCATCAGCTTAGGCCGGGGAGATGTCCCAGAGTCAGGCACTCGGATTCAGGTTCTAAGCTACGCCTTTTAATTCTCCGATATTGCTTAATCTAGGGATGAATTTGTGTGTGGCGGCTGCGCCGCCACACACAAATTCATCCCCAGATCACCATCAACCCCTCTTGGGGACAGCGCCCTGCGACTTAAAATTCAAAAGGTTATCAGCAACAGGTTTTGTCCAAGCGATCAGCCTCATAAAGCTTGGTTTCATTAAAACGCTTGCGCTATATTAAGCCGCAGATCCCTACCTTCATTGAAAGATTTTATGCAGACAGAGTATGCACGGCGGCGCGAACAGTTATTGGCAAAAATCGGGAAGGGAACAGCGGTGTTTCGCAGTGCGCCGATGGCTGTGATGCACCATGATGTGGAATACAACTTTCGTCAAGAGAGCGATTTTTTCTATTTGACTGGGTTTAACGAGCCTAATGCGGTGGCCGTTCTCACGAACCAACATGCCGAACATCGGTTTGTTCTATTTGTCCAACCGAAGGATTTGGAGAAGGAAACCTGGACAGGGTATCGGGTTGGGGTAGAGGCGGCGAAGGAGAAATTTGGGGCAGATGAGGTTTATCCCATTAACGAACTGGAGGAAAAGCTAACCCAGTATCTGATTCTGGCCGATCGCATCTATTACCATTTGGGTCGCGATCGCCCCTTCAACACCCTCATCCTTGACCAATGGCAGTCGCTCATGGCCACCTACCCCAAGCGAGGCACTGGCCCTATCGCCCTGGAAGACCCTGCCCCCACCCTCCATCCCCTCCGTCTCCGCAAAAGCGCCGCTGAACTGGATCGAATGCGTCAGGCGATCGCTATTTCCGTCGAAGCCCACAACCACGCCCGCGAATTTGCCCGCCCCGGACGCTACGAGTATGAAGTCCAGGCAGAAATGGAGCATCTGTTTCGGCTGCGGGGAGGCATGGGACCTGCCTATCCCTCGATCGTCGCCTCGGGCGCAAATGCCTGCGTGCTGCACTATACCGAAAATACCCGGCAGATGCAAAACCAGGATTTGCTGCTGATTGATGCAGGCTGTTCCTATGACTATTACAACGGAGATATCACCCGGACTTTCCCCGTGGACGGCAAGTTTACCCCGGAGCAGAAGGCAATCTACGAGATTGTGCTGGCGGCTCAGTTGCAGGCGATCGCCCAAGTTCATCCTGGCAAACCCTACGGCCAAATCCACGATGCTGCCGTCAGAGTCTTAGTCGAAGGCTTGCTCGATCTGAAACTCCTCACGGGTGACATTGAAGAAATTATCAAGGAAGAAAAGTATAAGCCCTTCTATATGCATCGCACCGGGCACTGGCTGGGGTTAGATGTCCATGATGTTGGAGTTTATCAGCAAGGAGAACAGCCCCAAAATCTGGCTCCGGGTCAGGTGCTGACGGTTGAACCCGGTATTTATATTTCGCCCTACATCAAACCCGTCGAAGGCCAACCCGAGGTCGATCCCCGTTGGCATGGCATTGGCATCCGCATTGAGGACGATGTTTTGGTCACAGCTCACGGCCATGAAGTCCTTACAGAGGGCGTTCCCAAATCTGTTGAGGAGATGGAACGATAGCGCTTGATAGCGCTCGTGAATCGTTGCAAGGTTCTGGCGATCGCCCCCAATTCCCAAAGCTAGGGAAGCCAAATCTTCCCAGCACATCCCAAAAACCTTCAAAGTCCTTCAGACTTGGAAGATTCTTGGGAGAGATTTAGGGAGCGATAACGCTGAAAGTGCAGCGATTCAACTTTTTGCGTAGGACGATTACCCGTACCGATTAATTCATTAAGACCTTTCTCCAAATTAAAAATCTTCAAAAATCACACATCTTTAAGAACAAAGGAGGGATGCTGCAAACATGCAGCATCCCTCCTTTAGTTGTTTCCTAGTTCACAAGCTCAAGTTCACAAAATGGAATTAGTTGAGCAACCATTCCTCAACGGCTTCTTCCTTCGTGTTCGTTCGACGCTCCAGTGTTTCACGGTTGAACTTCATGTGGATGGCGCGATTCTGTTCACCGTCTGCCGCAACAGCAAAGATGGGGAAGTCAATCTGTCCATCCTGGAACGCCATCTGGAAGCGGAACGTGCCGTCAGAGTTGAGTTGGATGGGACGACCGCCGATCGTCACGGTGGCATCCGGTTCGGTTGCACCATAGACAATCAGTTCAGCATCCGCAATCAACCAGAACTGGCGAGGACGAATCGGCGGTGCAGAAGCAGAGAAGCCCGCCCCCGACATATTCATCATGCCGACGCCCGACATGCCGATCCCCGACATTGTCATGCCTGACATCCCAATGCCCGACATCGTCATACCCGCCATTCCCATGCCCGAAGTCGTCAAGGCACCGATACCGGAGGTGGTCATTGCCGACAAGCCCGACATGCCTACGCCCGACATGCCCATGCCCGAAGCGGTGGGAACGGCTCCCGTCCAAATGCCCATCCCGGAGGGGAAGACATAGGAACTGACGGCCTGCTCGGGAACCTGGTGCATGGAGCCGAAGAGGGAACCCGCGACCCGCTGGGCTTCGGTGGACTCAGATAAACCGAAGATGCGATCGTAGATGGGATTGCCGAGGCTGCGCTTGGTGGGGGCAGATAGTTCCAGGAAGGTTTTGCCTTGTAGGTTTTCTTCCCAGGAAATAGTAATGAATTGATCTTCGATCCAGTCGGAGGGGTAAACCGGGGGAATCCGCACCGGAGCAGAACGGGCTAGCAGCAGCCAGCGGCCATCCATGGTCAGGTAGCCGATCTCTACCATGTAGTCGCGATCGCTCACTGGAATCGGCAGGTACCATTCCCGCGCCAGTTCATCGCACTCATATTGCTGGAGGCTATGGGGTCTTTGGGCTTCTAGATTGATGTCGGTGACATCGTAGAAGCGTAGCGCGATGCGGGAACCTCCCTGACGACGCAACGCTTCTTTATGGTCATTGGGGATGTCCCAATAGGTGTAGGCCCATTGGGGATCGCGCGGCATTAGGACAATGCGGCTCTCTCCGTAACCATCGGGCAAATCGGCTAATCCTTCATCGACGGCAGTTAAAACCACCGTTGAGCGATCGACTTGACCGACATCAAATTTAGCTGCTTCCACTTCTGCTTGTGCCTCCAAACTACGGGACGGACTGGGTGCAAACCGGGTGCGCTGAATCTCCTGAATAGAACTCAGGAGCTGATCTTTACGCATCCGACTGTATCGAGAAATGCCATACTCGCTGGCAATTCGGCGGAGTTGCCGGAGGGTCAAGTCCTCTAAGGGCGGACGTTCTGTTGACATATAGGTAACCTCCAGAAAAAAGAGCGGCACTCAGGTATGGGATCAATGGTTCAATCCCTAGCAACCTGAAACTGTTAATCAAACGGGATTGAGCGATTCGTCTGAATGAAATTCTTCTGAATAAACATTGCGAATCCTTGGAAGCGCGGCAATATCAGCAAAACAAGCATTAGCAGAAACAAGCCTCAGCAAAAGGCAAATTAACCGTCTATTCCCCCGTTTTAGCCTTTGGAGTGCGATCGCCAATCATTCAGAGACAAAGAGAACGCAAGTCAGTCATCGACCGATTAGATTTCCAACGACTTAGCGTTTGTTCAGCTTCAACTCTCAATGTTCAACTCAGCACTCGGCAGAACTTTCAACTTTGAGGAGAACCCAGATCGTCTTAGGGATTTTCTTGGGATCGGGGGATCGTTTCATTGCTTCCTATCATGCAGAAATTCCGATAGGGAATCAAGAGGCTAATCTCCTTGATTTTAGAGGATTCCACGAAGGCATGGGAGAAATGGGGATCGGAGTGTTATGAAATCCTGACATTTTTATGAGGCAGGGATCGCAATGATCCTAACTATTGTCATGATTTCATCACATAGCTTGTTTGCCCCTAAAATTTGCCGTAGCATACTCAGATTGAGTATTTGTTCTTATGTCGCCTGACCGCATGTCCCATCCCGCCAACGCGAGCCGCATCATTAGCAAAGTTTTGTCTCCGGCATTGCGCTTCTGGCTGCGATCGCAAGTCGAATCCATCGAAACCCTGCACCTGCAAATCGAAGGCAGCGATCGCCAGCTCCTCACCGGCCAAGTCGCCAAAGTCTCAGTCGCGGCTCAACGCGCCGTCTACCAAGGGCTTCACCTCACCCAAATCGAACTCGTCGGCGAAGGCATCCGCGTCAACCTGTCCCAAGTCCTTAAAGGCAAACCCCTAAAATTGCTTGATGCCGTCCCGGTTCAAGGCACCGTCTGTCTCCACCAAGCTGATCTGAATGCCTCCTGGCGATCGCCCCTCCTCGCCCCAGTCCTGCCCCAGTTCCTCCGCTCCGACTGGTGCCTGCAACACTTGCTCCCCCTGCTGCCAGCAGATTTACAGGCCATTCAGCACGAGACCACGATTTTGCTGGAGGTGCTAGCTGAGATGGAGTGCGATCGCCTCACCCTCAAAACCCACTGGGTCACCGCCTCCGGACAACCCCTCACGCTCATGCTACGAACAGGTCTAAAACTTGCATCCGGACATTGCCTGCAACTCAACCAGCCAGAGTGGATCTCCCCCGCTGCACCTGACGCTGGCTTTCCGCTCGCCCCACTCCACGGCTACACACTCAATTTAGGCTCCGAGGTCGATTTACAAGATCTACAACTAGCCCCCGAGCAACTGCTTTGTAAGGGACAAATTCGAGTCATGCCCTAGTCAGGAAAAGGGAAAAGGGAAAAGGGGAAAGGCGAAAGGGGCGCATTGAATGAGAATCTAGGAATTGGGAAGTTATCCAGACTCTGATGAGACATTAAGACCAAACATTGAGCTATAAAGACAATCTCAAAGAGAAATTCTTAGGCAACAAACCCTTAATTCCCAGACAAAGATTCCCCCTTTCCCCTTTTCCCTTTTCCCTTTCCCCTACTTCCCACTCCCCAAATTTATGTTTTCTTAAGCCCAAATTTTCAGTTCAGGATCGGGCGGTTTGGAAGATCCAAGGTATTCTGGGTAATGCTCTCTGGTCGTCCCACAAGCCATGGTAATGATTCAGTCGGACTTGATTAAACTCGCTCAGCAGGGCGATCCGGGAGCGATCGCCCAGTTGTTGAATCGTCATCTGCAACCTCGGGGAGTGACGGCCAAAGTGGTGATCCGCGATCGCTGTCTGAAAATTCTGCTCTCCTCTTCACGGCCTCTGGCACAGCAGGCTTTTGTGCAGTTTATTCAGCGGCAGATGGGGCTTTGGCAAGTTCCTTCGATTCGACTGGTGCGCGTGTATGGCCAGCATCTTGAAGACGATACACCCACCTGGTCACAGGAATTTATTCCCCCCTGGTCAACGCCTGCTGATTTGCCTGTGCGATCGCGCCCCAACCTCCTCAGCTTCAAGTTCCTCCGACTCTTAAATCGCAGAAAAGTCAGGAGAATTGAGCCAAGTCGCTCTAGTCTTTCAGCTTCTGGCCTTCCCGTTGAGGAGGGGAGTGGCGATCGGGAGTCTCAAAGTGCGCTCGCCGCACTGCTTCCCGTGGAGCGCTCTCTAGAATCGATCGATGAAAGCCTAGATGAAGGTCGTCCAGCCTTACCACCGACCTCCCTCAAATCTCGGTTTAGGGGCTTCTGGTCAAGGTTGCGGAGCCTGCGTCTGCGCTCCGTTCTGCCCTACCAGGAAGTCTTTCAGGCAGAGTTGTTTCAGAATCCTAGCGTCCGACTGCTGTTGTTTTTTGTCCTCTTTCCCCTGGTCATTAACCTGTTCGCCGAACAGGTGAGTCTAACGCAAACCTCCTGGCTGATTGGCATCTACTACGCTTCCATCTGGGGTGTCGTGTTGCACTACCTGATTCAGCCGCCGCGCTTCTCCTGGGGCAATACCCTGCGCTGTATGCTGTTTACGGCGTTTATTGGCATTCCCATACTGCTGCTGTTCCAGCGGGTGCCGCCCTTTAGCGCGCTGTACGCGGCAGCCAAGGCGGGTCTGGTGGAACGGCTTTTGGGCAGTGTCTTTGGCGTGGGCTTGCTGGAAGAGATTTGCAAAGGCTTGCCCGTCTACTTTTTAATGCTGCGTCGGGGACAGTTGAGTGACCCGCATTCGGCAGCATTCTATGGGGCAATGTCGGGGTTGGGGTTTGCGATCGCCGAGGGTGCCGCCTATTCCATCCGCTATGCCTTTGGTTTAACGGCAGGCAATCTGGGGTTTGGCTCGTTCGTAGCGGCCAACACGATTCGGTTTGTGTCGTTGCCCTTGTTTCATGCGGTGTTGGCGGGCATTGTCGGTTACTTTATGGGCTTAGCGGCGATTAATCCTTCCCGGCAAGGCATTTTGTTGGCGGTGGGTGTGGCGATCGCCGCTACCCTCCACGGGTTCTACAACACGTTTGCGGGGGGCATTCCTGGCCCGATGATTATTGGGTTCTCGATTCTGCTGTTTTTTACTTACCTCAGACGAACCCAACAAATGGTCGAGGAGATGGAACGCTCAGAACGAGACTCCGAGGAATAATCTCGGGACTGTTTAGGTGGAGTGAACTGAATCGAGGTTAGGTATGATGAGCGATCGCAATACAGAAATCCTAGAAAAAGCCAAAGATTGGTTTCGAGAGACGATCGCCGTCAACCATATTGCCAATACCAAAAAGCTAAAAAAATCCACACAATTCAACATCAACCCCTTTTTGGCCGTTTATCTCGCCAACTTTCTCACTGGAAACTCCTCCGCTGAGAGCATTGCCAAGGCGTTGATCTACCCTCGGGTGCTGGGCACCTCGATTACCACGTCCTTTGGCACCAACATGCAAAAGTTCACCAACGAGGTACTGGATACCTTCGGCAGCACAACCGCTGGAATTGATATTGAATTTATCGATCAAGTCGATCAGCAGCGGAAGTACTGCCAACTCAAAGCCGGCCCTAACACGATTAATAAGGATGATGTAGAGACGATCGCCCATCACTTCAAATCGGTCATTCAACTCGCCCGTACCAATAACCGCAGAATTAGCTTCGACGAAATGATCGTCGGTGTGATTTATGGTGCGCCTGGTGAACTCAGCGCCCACTACAAGCGCATCACCGAGCAGTACCACTATCCGGTTTACGTGGGTCGCTCTTTTTGGCATCGCCTCACTGGAGATATAGAATTTTATGAAAAACTAATTGCGGCCATTGGTGCGATCGCCACCGAATCCAACTACAGCCGCGAACTGGAAGAGGTCATCCAGCAGCTTGCGACACAAATCGAAATCCAAACCCTATCCCAAACCCAAACCCAAGCCCAACTGGAATTCCAACTCGAATTGTAGAAAACATACAAATGTATTATATTTAAGTGCCTTAATTCAGAATTGCAACCAAAATTCAACCTTCAAAACCCTAAAATCTAACGATCTAGAATTCAAAACCCTAAAATCTAAACCCCTAAAATCTGAAATTACAAAATCCGACTTTCTAAAATCCGACTTTCTAAAATCCGACTTTCTAAAATCTAAACTGGTATGCCTCTTCCTCCGTGCGACACCCCCAAAGTCCTATGATCCCTGAGTACTATTCTGCGGCTCAAGTCGCCGATATTTTAGGTGTGTCCAAAGAGACGCTCAAACGGTGGGAGCAGAGCGGCAAATTGGTTTCTCAACAGCAGTCTGCTAGCGAGGAGCGGCTTTACCATCGAACCCAGCTTGAAAATTTTGAGGCGGTTCAAAGCCTCTTCAATAGCGCTTGGGATCAGGAATTATTGACTCACCCGCTGCAAGACTTTCGACTCATTGAACTGTTTGCGGGAGCAGGGGGATTGGCGATCGGCCTGGAAAAAGCAGGATTAAAATCCGTGCTGCTCAACGAAATCGATCGAGATGCCTGCGCCACACTCCGCCAAAATCGTCCCCATTGGCAGGTCATCGAAGGCAGCATCGCCGACATTGACTTCACGTCCTATCGGGGGCAAATTGACCTGATTACGGGAGGCTTTCCCTGCCAAGCCTTTTCCTATGCAGGCAAAAAGCTTGGCTTTGACGATATTCGTGGCACCCTGTTCTTTGAGTTCGCCAGAGCCGTCAAAGAAACCCAGCCCAAAGTTTTCATGGCCGAAAATGTCCGGGGTCTGCTGAAGCATGAAGGCGGCAAAACCCTGGAGACGATCGCCAATGTCATTGCAGAACTCGGCTACGACCTGGTTCCCCCCAAGCTGCTAAAAGCCGTTTTCTACCAGGTGCCGCAAAAGCGAGAGCGCCTCTTCCTGGTCTGTATTCGCAAAGATCTCTCCGCCCAGGTTGCCTTCCAGTGGCCTTCCCCCTATCGGCGCATTATGACCCTCAGAGATGCCCTCCAAGCGGGCGAACTCTACCCCACCGATGTCCCCGCCTCCGAAGGCCAAAAATATCCCAAACGCAAAGCCCAAATCATGGCGCATGTTCCCGCAGGCGGCTATTGGCGAGATTTGCCCGAACCGCTTCAGCGGGAATACATGCTCAAAAGCTATTTCCTCAGCGGCGGCAGAACGGGCATGGCAAGGCGCTTATCCTGGGATGAACCCAGCCTCACCCTCACCTGTGCCCCCGCCCAAAAGCAAACTGAACGCTGTCACCCCGAAGAAACTCGTCCGCTCACCGTTCGAGAATATGCCCGGATTCAAACCTTCCCTGATGATTGGTCGTTTTCCGGTTCCCTACTGTCGCAGTATAAGCAGATTGGCAATGCGGTTCCGGTGAACTTGGCCTATGCGATGGGGCGATCGCTCATCCGTCTCCTCAACGACATCGAAACCCAGACCCCTTCTCGGGTTTCCCGGCCAAAGACTGCTGTCCATCGATCCCTCGCAACTCCTCGCCCATAGATCTACTGGATAGCCAGTTGAATCTTCGTTGATACAATTCTTGGCGCAGTATCTTATTGAATTAATCCTGTTGAATTATTGAATCCTGCCATTCAAGGTTGCAATGAGCAGTGCGGTTCCAAACACCAGCCGATACCAGACAAACACCCAGTTGCTATTGCGCTGCAAGAACCGCAGCAGAAATGCGATCGCCAAGTAGGAAAAAAGAAAAGTCGAGGCAATCCCCACCAGAAGGGCGATCGAGGTTTCCACATTAGAAAAAGCTTCTAAGGATTGGTAGAGAGTGGCGATCGTCAGGGTCGGAATCCCCAACAGAAACGAAAACCGAGCCGCCGTCTCCCTCTGAAGTCCCAGAAAAAGCCCGGTGGTGAGGGTTGAACCTGAGCGCGATGCGCCTGGAATTAGGGCAATCATTTGACCCAGACCCACCAGAATGCCATCGCGAATCTGTAGACTCTCAAAGCCTCGTTTGCGGCTGCCTGTCTTTTCGGCTACGCCTAGCAAAATCGCCATGAGGATAGAGGCGATCGCAATCACCAAAGCACTCTCAGGGAGCGCATCCAACTTATTCAAAATGAA
>JALOOP010000604.1 GCA_025454315.1 Oculatellaceae cyanobacterium Prado106 | reverse complement strand
ACCATGATCCCTACCTCATGAACATCACCTGATCGATCTTGATCCATCTATCGTGATCTTGCCCTTGATTTAATCTTTTTTTTAGAAATACGCTCTAAAAGCCAAGCGTTTTCAGCAGTTTGCAGAATGGTATTGGTTTGGATTGCTGACTTTGTCTCCCATTGTCCATTTCTGGTACTTCACCTGGCTCGTTCCCTTTGCCGTTCCCCATCAACGGTGGGGAGTGCGTCTCATCAGTCTCTCTGCCTTTGTCTATTTTGTGTTGCCTTCTCGGATTCCGGACTGGCGACTGACCGACACCGAACGGCTTTTCCTTTGGCTGCCTTTTGTTCTAGGTTGG
Organism: Oculatellaceae cyanobacterium Prado106; assembly: GCA_025454315.1. Taxonomy (GTDB): domain Bacteria; phylum Cyanobacteriota; class Cyanobacteriia; order Elainellales; family Elainellaceae; genus Prado106. The sequence goes on along the minus strand of JALOOP010000604.1, from coordinate 4,297 downwards.
TTCTGGATCGCTCGACGCTCTTCCCACAAGACAGAGGTTCTTTGATGGCGAATCCCTGGAAACATCGCTCTCTCTATTTCTAATACCAGTTTAATCTGAAGCCCAGTATTGTAGGCGATCATTGTAGGATGTGTTAGCGGAGCGTAACGCATCAACCCACTCAAGTACCTGAAATGACTGCGCTTCAGACTCGCCCGCGAATGAATTGCGAGCCAATCGGTAAAACCCATTAAAATGTGTTAAAAGGCATGTCTAGAGGGCTTTCCAACCCCCGCAGTCCATCTATGAAAGTTGACAAATTAGCCAGGGAATTACTTTCTAGTATCGCTAAGTTTTCCAGGTTTTAGTTCCTTGATTGATTAGTCTAGATACTGGTTTGTAAGGACTGAAGTCCTTACTACAAGCCTGTTTGTAGTGAGGACTTCAGTCCTCATCACGGCAAGCATTGCCGAATAGAACTTGGCAGAACTTGGCGATTTCAGGAAGGGATTCCTTAATTAATTCATCAACTTTCGTTAATGGACTTTGGGCTAATAGCCCGTGATTCATCTACGGGCGGGCTGGAAACGGAGCCGATTCAGGCGATCGCAATTCACCATCCTGGCACCATCCGTGGCACCATTCGTGGCGGATTCTTGCAACTGGTGGAAAATCTGCGCTAAGCAGATCCTTCGCTAAGCGAATAGGCTATCGGTAATGCTGCTCGCGTTGGTGTTCCGCAACACAGCTAGCTCGTCTACACCAGAGCGAATCACAGTGTTGCTGCGGCTTTGCTCGATGGTTAAATCTGCAAACTGTAGACTGGTTAAACGGAAGCGATCGCCCACTCCGAAATCAACGATAGTGCTGCTTCCTGCACCTGCGGCTAGGACAAAGATATCCTCACCTCGCCCACCGGCTAAACGATCGAAACCCATGCCACCCTGCAAGATATCATTGCCTTCTCCACCGCGCAGAATATCATCCCCTGCGCCTCCTTCTAGGTTGTCATTGCCCCGTAGCCCTAGGATGCGATCGTTGCCGCCATTGCCGATGATCAGGTCATCTTGTCGAGTTCCGAGCAGATCGTCATTTTTATCATCGCCGCTAATGGTGTTGAATACGCGAATCCGAACGACCTGATAGCCCTCTGCGGTGAAGTCACCGTTGGCAAATCGGGGATCGCTGAGAATGGAGCCGCCGGGAATAAAGCCTTCTGCTAGCCTGATGACGCCATTTTCAGAGACACCCGTATTGGGGGCTTGTTGACCAAAGAAGGCCGTGTTTGCGGGAACCTCGTCATTCACCTCTGTCCCTGCGTCCAGCACATCGCGTCCAAACTCAATGAAATCTGCCCCAATGAAGTTGCCTTGAGCATCAAAGATCGGATGGGCGCGCTCGTTGCCGTTGGCGAGAAAGAAATCATTACTGGGCAACAGCATCGCCGCATAGTTCAAGAAGGTGTTCTGGCTGTTGCGGCCATCGACTGCAACAGTAAATCGTGCAGTCTCACCCGGCGCGATCGGGCCATTGGCTCCTGCAATCACGCCTTGGGTGGTTCTGCAATCCGCTCCAGCCCGAGGGAGGCGGGACGACCGCGATCGTAGGTGTCGAAGTTGCCATCATGCAGCCCAAACCAGAAGGGGGTTAATGACGTGCCATTCGTAGGAGCTAGATTTTCAACTGTAATTGTGATTTGAGTATCAACCATTTTCAAACTCCGTTTTTCTGATGGGCTGAAATGTCTTTGAAGTTGCAGATTAAAGCCATGAAATCAGGTGAGATAGAGAGACTTTCCCATGGGATTTGATTGGGATTGCATCAGGACTCCATGGCCGACTTAAGCAACAACCAGCAGACTCCCAGAAGTATCCACAATGGATATGAGACTGTTCTAAGGGAAAGCTAAGATTCTTCTAAATGTTTTCTCAGATGATTCTTAGGCAATTTCCCGCCGTCTCTCATCAGAATCTCAGCTAGGGTGATTACGGGTTTGTTTCTAGATGCAGAATCTATTTTTTAAGGAAATTCTCAGTCAATACTTAGCTGAAAATCAGAGGTGGTTTGACAAAATTATGGATAATTTGTAAGTGTTGTCGCCCATATTGTAGGTAGAGCCGAATGCGAAGGTATACTCTTTTTCTCCTCATTAGCTCAGTCGCGTTGTCCACCAGTTGTAACAGCGGTCTATCATCTACTCAGAGCGATCGCCCCCCTTCCCCAGAAATAACAGCAGTCACACAACTGTCTCACGAAGACTACGGCATGATTCTCCAGACCTATGTCAACGCAGAGGGACTCGTCAACTATGCCGCCTTGCAAGCCAATCCAGCCCCGCTCAAAGCCTTCATTGCCCAACTTGGAGCCGTTTCCCCCAGCGCCTATGAAGCCTGGGAAGAACCCGAGAAAATCGCATTTTTGATCAATGCCTACAATGCCATTACCCTAGAATCCATCATTGAACAAAACCCTATCAAGGGCAGCATTAAGGACATTCTTGGCGTTTGGAATCTCAAACGACATCAGGTCATGGGGCGATCGCTCACGCTAGATGCGATCGAACATGAAATTCTCCGCAAAGACTTCCAGGAACCTCGCATTCACGCCGCATTGGTCTGTGCCGCCGTGAGTTGCCCCATCCTGCGGCAAGAACCTTACAAAGCAGACCAACTCGATGCCCAATTAGAAGACCAGGTTCGTAAGTGGATTTCCAGTCCCCATGGGTTGCAGATCGATCGCAGCCAAAACCAAGTGGGAATTTCTGCGATCTTTAACTGGTTTGGCGAAGACTGGCAGACTCAATATGCCGTAGAAGGCAAGTTTGTAGGCAGTGCCAAAGAACGAGCGGTCTTGAATTTCATTAGCAATTACGTCAGTCCTGAAGACAAAGCCTATTTGGAACAAGGAAACTACAAGCTCAACTATCTGAACTATGATTGGGCACTCAATCAGCAACCCCCTGCTTCAGCCCCAGAGTAGGAGCAATCCAGCGATCGCCTGATCTATTGCCTTAGCAAATCAATTGAAAGCAGGGTATGGGGTGCGAAGTACCCTACACCCTGCTTTCAATTGATTTGTCGCATTCACTTTCATGGCCGAGGCAATTATCTGGTATTGTTCACACCCCAGATAGGATGATCGCTGAGCTAGCCGAGGCAGAGGGCTTTACAACAATGTCACTGAAATAACGATCCGAACCGCCCCCCAACCCCCAACTTTGGGGGAGCCGAGCCCCCTAAATCCCCCAAAAATGGGGGATTTAGGGGGCGGTTCGCCAAGGACTTTGGTTTATTTCAATGACATTGGTCTTTACAAAAGTCAAGACCTCTACGTTGGGCTGGGACTGGGGGGCGATTCCTCCAACTTGGGTCATGCTGCACTAGACTTTGCTATATCATAGAAGGGATTCAAGGTTAGTCAATTCTCTGGGATCAGACTATTGTTATAGGGGAGAGTGTAGTGTTGTCATGCGAATTATTAGCCGTCGGAAACTGCGGGAGTTTTGTGAAGGCCACGCTGATTCCTTGGCCGAAGATCTAGAGCATCGTGTCCAACGAACTCCTGAAGAAGATCTCTTCCTAGAGTTATTGTTAACGCTCATTGAAAAGTTTGAGGAACAGCATGATCCCATTCCCCAAAGCAGCGGAAATGCCATGGTGCAACATTTGCTGGAATCTAGAGAACTGAATGAAGCTGATTTGATTCCCATTCTGGGCACACCCACCGCAGTTCAAGAAATTCTCAGCCGTCAACGGTCAATTCAGCAAAATGAGGCAAGCAAATTAGCAAACTTTTTTCATGTTGATGTTAGTTTATTTTTCTAGGCACAGTAAGATCAATTCGAGCAAGAGATTGGGATTATTCTCCCTGCTCAGACTTGCCTTCTGATTAGAAGAGAGTATGATTTTCTCGTTGAAACCCAAGAAAATCCCCATGCAGTACCCAGTATTTTTTCAAGTGTGATAAGGAGATTAGTTCAATGGAAATTGAACTTAAGCCAGAACATCAGCAATTTATCCAAGCGCAAATTGCCGCTGGAAAGTTTGCGAGTTCTGATGAAGTGGTGGATGTTGCGCTTCGTCTGCTGGAGAAGCTCGGAAACGAATATAGCCAATGGATTGAGGAAACTCGTGCCAAAGTAGACGTTGCCCGAGCCGAACTCGACCGTGATCTTCGACAGCAGCGACATCCCCGGCGAGATCGTCGACCTGCTGGTGGTCAACACCGCCACGCTCGCGGCCAGTCCGGACCTCGGCCGGGCGCTGGTCGGGGCCTGGTACGAGACGCTCGCGCTGATGCGGCGCGACGACGCGGAGGG
>JALOOP010000249.1 GCA_025454315.1 Oculatellaceae cyanobacterium Prado106 | reverse complement strand
TAATCACAGACCGAGAAAATCGCTTGATTACAGAACTCCTTTTGAGGTATTCTATGCTAACAAATCAGGCACTGATGCACTTCAGATTTGAATTGGCCAACTAGGAACAATATGGACAGTGTTCTACGACAAGACTTGCCCCGTTCACTCACTGCGATCCTACATTGGGAGGAAGATGTGTACGTCGCAGAATGCCCTGAAGTTGGCACGGCCAGCCAGGGAGAAACTGTCGAAGCAGCGATCGCAAACCTGAAAGAAGCTACTGAACTCTATCTCGAAGAATTTCCCATTCCACAAATCACTCGCAGACTGATGACAACCTTCGAGGTTTCCCACTGAAAAGTTCTCATTGGAAAAATTCTCATTGAAAAGAAATCATGGAAGTAGATTGGCTGAAGCTTTTTCTGCCACTAGGAAATCAATGAACTGTCTAGCACTACGTCCCGATCGCCCATTATGTCGAGTCGCCCATTGTAAAGCCCGAAACTCCAATTCTGAGGGGGTAATGTCGATCGCCATGATTTTGGCCAAATGTCGGACGATCGCCAAATAAGTCTCCTGATCGGCGGGTTCAAAGGTGAGGGTGAGGCCAAAGCGATCGCTAAACGACAGCTTTTCCTGCATCGTATCCCAGTTGTGAATTTCATCAGCATCACTGGGGCGGGGGCGATCGCCGTAAAATTCGCGCACCAGATGGCGACGATTAGAGGTCGCATACACCACCACATTTTGCGGACGCGCGGTTAAGCTGCCTTCCAAAACCACTTTCAACGCCTTAAAGGTTTCGTCATCTTCTTCAAAGGACAAATCATCGACAAAAATAATGAACGAATGGGGAATTCGCCGGACTTGTTCCACAATGGCGGGTAAATCTCGTAAATCCGCTTTTTCGACTTCGATGAGACGAAGACCGCGATCGCCATAGGCATGAACCAGCGACTTCACCAGCGAAGATTTCCCCGTCCCCCGACTGCCATACAGCAGCACATTCAGCGCCGAATAGCCCGCCAGCAACGCCTCCGTATTTTGCAGCAAAGTCGCTTTGGGCAGTTCATAGCCCACCAGCATTTCCAGTTGAATCGGGTCAGGGTAAGCAACCCCAACCAACTGCCCCTGCTGCCAGCGACAAGCATGATAGGCCGCAAACAACCCAATCCCCGCCCTCCGATAATGCTCCGCCAGCGCAGGCAGCAAATCCGCCCAGTCCTGCGTCGTCTGGAAGGTTTGCCAAAGGCCATCCTGGGGATGAAACGCAGGCGATTCCCACTGCACCAAAGGCTGCTTCAGCCCAAATTCTGCTTCAATCCATTGACTGAACTGATCCGTCCCGTGATACAGACTCTGCAAACGGCGCAGATCCGCCTGTGCTGCTGCAACCAGGGCTGGCGGCATATCGGCCAGGGGCAATCGCTGTGCCTGCTGGGTGAAGGGATTTTCGGCACGGACAATTTGGGTAACCAGGCGATCGTGCCAACTTACCCCTTCTCTGGCCATCGCTTGAAACCAATTGCCATAAGCCTTTAAGGCCGTCAACCCTTCATGATTGGATTGGCGACAGGCTTGCAGCAGTTGCAAAAAAGCCTGCCCCACCTCATCCTCGAACACAGCCTGGTAGAGCAGGAGTGCCGCTGCCTGCTGCTGAAGAAATTGAATCGTCGCGTCAATGGAATCGTTCATAAATCTCAGGGATAGAAGGAGGGCGATCACCTTCGCTCAGGGACAATCCTATACACAATATGGCAGGTTTGGGCGATCGCAATCCTAACCCTAAAGATATAAGTTAAGGCAGCATTCCGACAGGCCGCTGACTTCTAGTAAGCAGACTCCAGGATTGACGCAATCCGCTAAGCTTAACAACAATCTCGAACCTGCTTAACCGAACAAACCAAAGACGAATGACCCGAATTCCCTTTGACCAGTTGGCAAAAGAATACTTGCAAGAGCTTCTGACTCCCCTCGGAAAAGTCGAGCGCAGCTTTGAGGTTCCTGGCGAACCCAAATTCATTGACCTGTGGTTCCAACCCGCTAATGCTGCCCCAACTACAAAAAACTTGACTCTAATGGAGCGCATCACTCTCACTCCCTGCTCCTTTGAACCTTTCCGCAACCCTCCCACTCGCCAAGAAATTCGGCGATGTCTCCAGAAACTCCTCTGGGTACAGGATGCCGAACTCCGCAGAGATGACACCATCCCCGAACAGCAATTACCCATGCTATGGGTTCTAGCAAGCACGGTTACACAACTGCTCCTACAAAGTGGAAAAGCCGAGTTGAAAGAAGGATGGCCTCCGGGTGTCTACTTTTGTGGAGATTTGTTTAAGACTGTAATTGTGGCGATCGACCAACTCCCTGCAACCGAGGAGACTTTATGGCTCAGAGTCCTTGGCCGCGATGACACCCAGAGCCAAGCCATTTTAGAGGTGCTATCCTTACCAGTAGACGATCCCCAACGCAGCAAAATCATCCAAATGCTGACCAGTTGGAAAGTCAGAATCGAGATGTTAGATCCTTTAGAGTCAGAAGAGGAACGATTCAGTATGGCACTCTCACAAGCCTACCTAGAATGGGAACGAAAAACTGAACAACGTGTTACACAGCAGATGAAGCGTGAGGCTGTGGAAGCGCTGCTGAAGGCTCGATATGGAGAGTTAGATGAGCAGATTGAATCGATCGTTCCTCAAATTATTGCCTTGCCGACCGAAGAATATACTCGCTTGATTCTACAAGCCTCTCGTGAGGATTTGCTACAGCAGTTTTCTGGGATGAATTCTGAGATAAGTACAGAGGAATGAGCCTTTGGGTATGCCCCATTTCTCGGTTTTATCTCAAGCAAAATTGGCTGACCAAGCAATGAAGAAAGCAGCGCGAATCGTAGAAGCGCGGTGAGAATCTCAATGAGTAGCTTATGAATTTCCTAATCCCAATCAGGGGAGGATTCTGCGGCTCGGGGGGCGGCTTCTGAAGGCGTTTCAGCCGCGTACTTCTGCCAGGGTTGGGGCATGAGTTCCAGTTGTGAATTGGCGGGTTGGGGTGCGGTTGGGGTGCGGTAGGACTGGGGTTGGCGACGGCGGCGGGAGATGCCTTCTTCGGTGGTTTCTTCAGCAATGACTTCGTAGAGAATGGCCTGTTTGTGAGTCTGCCCTTTTCGCAGGACTCGACCTAGACGCTGGATATATTCACGGGTTGATCCGGTGCCGGACAGCAGAATCGCTACACTGGCAGCAGGCACATCGACCCCTTCGTTTAGCACATGGGAAGCCACCAGAACTTTGTAGGTGCCTTCTCGGAAGTTTTTGAGAATTTCGTGGCGCTCTTTAATCGGCGTTTGGTGGGTGATGGCCGGAATTAGGAAATCTTCAGAGATGCGGTAGACGGTGGCATTGTCGTTGGTGAAAATCAGGGTTTGCTGCGGGTAATGTTGCGCCAGCAGTTCGGCTAAGATCCGCAGTTTGCCCGAGTTGCCAAGGGCGATCGCTCTCGCTTCCCGGTGTGCCAACATCGCCCGTCGTCCGGCCTGGGACTGGGCGCTGGCCTGAACAAATCGCTGCCATCCCTGCATTGATCCGAGCCAAATCTTAGAATCCTGCAAAAACTGATCGCGGGTCGCAATCCGTTCCTGATAGCGTTCTCGCTCCTGTTCCGAGAGCGTAACTTTGATCTGCACAATCTCATGATCTGCCAATGCTCCACCCGCGAGATCTTCAGCGGTACGGGCGTAAACGGTGTCACCCAGGAGAACCTGCAAATCCTGGTGGCGGCCATCGGCGCGATCGGGCGTGGCCGTGAGTCCGAGACGGTAGGGGGCGATCGCATACTCTGCAATCACCCGATTAAAATCACTGGGCAAATGATGACACTCATCGCAGATTAACAGCTTGTAGCGATTGCCCAAGGACTCGGCTTGGATGGCGGCACTGTCGTAGGTGGAAACAAGAATGGGGGTGCGATCGCGCGATCCTCCCCCCAACAGGCCAATTTCGGCCTCTGGAAAAGCCGCCAGCAAATTGGCATACCACTGATGCATCAAATCCAGCGTCGGTACCGTGATCAAGGTACTGCAAGACACCGCTTGAATCGCCATCTGCGCCAGAAACGTCTTCCCTGCTGCGGTCGGCAAAACCACCACACCCCGATTGCCTGCCCCTTGCCAAGCCGCTAAGGCTTCTCGCTGATGAGGATAGGGTTGATGCCCCGGCTGCGCGACGAGTGTCACAGGGGCAAAGTCCTTGGCCTGATCGTCGAAGGCTATCCCTTCCTGCCGCAAGGCGGTCACCAACGCCCGATACTGAATCGCCGGAATCCGAAACCGCTCCACCCGATCGTCCCAGGTCGCATAGTCGATCCAGGCTTTTCCTCTAGGCGGCGGGTGCAGGATGAGCGATCCGCGATCGAATTTGAGGGTGGGGGTGCGGGGCATGGGGCGGGGGCGGGGGGATGGGGCGAAAGGGGAAAGGGAAAAGGCGAAAGGTGGATGGGTGGATGGGTGGATGGGTGAATGGGTTTAGCTTTTCATTTGCACATTATCCTTTCTGATGCTGGCTTTCTTGAGGAATTTGCAGGCTTCGTTCTGTGCCTATTCTCCTTTCTGAAGCTGGCTCTCTTGAGGAATTTGCAGGCTTCGTTTTGTGGCTATTGTCCTTTCTGATGCTGGCTCTCTTGAGGAATTTGCAGGCTTTGTTTTGTGGCTTGCAAAATTCTTGACGTGGCTATTTTTGGAGGATGGCAGAGGATTGTTTTTTCTGGAGTTGGGTTCGTAGAGGAGTTGGGTTCGTAGAGGAGTTGGGTTCGTAGAGGAGTTGGAAAAAGCCAGGGGTGGAGCAGTTCATTTGCGCCTAGATACTTTCCATTAAAAGGAGAAAATTTCCAGATCAATCAATCCCTTTGCCCTAGTGGGTTTCCCCGTAAAAGTTTTACCCATCCACCCATCCACTCATCCACTCATCCACTCCCTACTCCCCACTCCCTCCCAAACGTTTCGATTGTAAGGGGCAGAATCGTAGAAATACGGAGAAAATGGGATATATTTCTTAATGTCGAGGAGATTTTCTTGGTTAGGCTCTGGCGGTTTCCTGCGGAAAAAGGGCGAAAAACGGTGTTTGACGTTCTTTCTGCGAGTGAACCGATTTGTTTGAAATGTTGCAAAACTTAATCTAATCCAGGATCAATCATCATGCATCAGGTGCGTCGTGTGTTTGCCCCGCTGACTAGACTGTTAGATGCAAAACTGTTAGATGCAAAACTGTTAGATGCAAAACTGTTAGATGCAAAACTGTTAGATGCAAAACTGCTAGATTCTAAACGTTTAGTTTCCAAGCGTTTGATTCCCAAGCGTTTAGTTCCCAAGCTTGCAATTTCCAAGCTTGCAATTTCCAGGCTGTTGATCTCTGGGTTGTTTATTCCCGGACTGTTGATTTTTGTGGATGCGTCCAAAGCTTTGGCGCGTCCAGCGGAAGTGTTTTTGCTCCATCTCGATCGCATTCAACAACAAATTCCCTCCAGTTACCAAATTCGCCTCCCTAGTGAAATTCTGCTGGGTGGCCCTGGTATGGAACCCGAGGAAATCAACAAGCTGATCGTGCGTGTCCAGCCGGATTTCGATGATCGGATGACCATTAGTCTGCTGACTTGTGAAAGTGGCCCCCATCCCTGTTTGATTGGCAGTTTTACGATCGCCCCCAACAACTCCCCAACTGCCCAGAGTGAACTAGCCAAGCACAAGGCCATGAGTGCCCCGGTGACGATTGAGCAGGGCGTGCAGGCTTATCTGATGGAGGGCGATCGCCAAGTTCCCAGTTCTGAGTTTTCCTCGGCCATGTGGGAGCAGGATGGCATGATTTACAAGGTCAGCTTTCTGGCTTCGGAGCGGCAGAATATTTTGAATATGGCGCGATCGATGGCGCTGCAAGCGCCGCTGACGGTTGTCCAGGATGCGGCGCTGCCGCTGCCCTGAGTCGCCGCCAATGATAGGGTTGCCGTGGAGGCATCTCGTCTGTCCTAGAGTCTGGGCAGGCGAGACGCTTATTTTGCAAGAATTTCTGAGTGAATCCTACTGAGTGAATCATTGACCAATGTCACTGAAATAAGCCAAAGTCCTCGGCGAACCGCCCCCTAAATCCCCCAAAATGGGGGACTTTGAAGGCTCGGCTCCCCCAAAGTTGGGGGTTGGGGGGCGGTTCGGATCGTTATTTCAGTGGCATTGAATCATTAACGCCTATTCCATGAGGATTTCTGAGTAAATCAGTGACTTTCATGGATTGAGGGCAGGAAATCAGGATTGCACACTCATCAGTCGAGATTCCATGAAGCGATCCATCCAGCCTTCCAGGTATTGCCGATTGGCCTGCTGCTGCTGCGGATCGGTTGCGTCGGGGTGCGGCATCAGCCCCTGGATGGCCGCAGTGGTGACGCAGAACATGGCTTTTTGGAAGCTCAGGCAGATTTTTACCCGCATGTCATCTTCGCCGCGCAGTCCCTGCACATAGACCTGACGCAGATAGTCGGGGATGTAGTGCGACATATCCTGCATCAGCAGCGTGGGCGGAATTCCTGCGCCGCCAATGGGCAATGGATCGGCAAACAGTGCGCCGTAGCTGAACCCGGATTGCTCATGGGGAACTTGGCCAGCTTGGGCATTGTAGGAGACGGTGCCAAAGAAGGGAAATGACCGGAAGAACACGGCTTCGATGTAGGGCACAGCGGTATCCATCAGGAAGGTTAGCCCTGCTGATTCGGGGATAATGTCATGGCGCTGTCCGTCAATGGTGACGGCATAGGTGATGGGTTGGTTGGCGGCAGCGACCAGCCCCGCTAAAATATGCTGCACGATATCGTTGACGCTGTTGATCTCGCCCTGGTCATAGCGATCGCTCAACTGCAAAAACATGTCATACATCACATGCCAGAACTGCCCCAGCGCACTGTAATAACACAGCAATCGCACTTGCTCAGGCAGGAATCCTGGAAAGAGTTTGTTCAAGCCTCGAATTGGCAGGTTGCTTTGGATTTTGGCGGCGATCGCTCTCCCTGCCCGTTCTTCAAACTCGGCACTATCCAGGTATTGATCCAGCGCACTCGCCCCATGCCAGAACATGCCTCTCATGCAATATTCTGAAAACTCGTAGTTGATGCGATCGTGCCACCAATGCTTTAAGAGCTTGGAGAAGGTGACTTCTCCATTGAAATATTTGAAGAAAGGAAACAGCACCAAAAACTGATGCTCCGCAATATAGGTGAGGTTGCGCTGATAGGCATCGAGGACAATGCCATAGCTTTTCAGCACGCCCACCACTTCCGGGACATTCTCGGGGGATTCGGGCAGGAGGGCGGCACCATTTTCGAGGCGGTGGACGAGATCGGCGAGGGGGTGTTGGGAGGGGGTGAGGGTGAGCATGGGAGGGAGGGGAGTGGGGAGTGGGGAGTGGGGGGGACGGAAATCTAACTGGATTCGCTGTTAGGTTTTCGCCCCCCAGCTCCTATTTCTAGGAGTCGAGATTTCCCTGGCTTCGCTGATGAGTTTTTGCCCCCCCCGCCCCCAACTTTGGGGGAGCCGAGCTTTCGAGGTATCTTCCGTGAGTTTTCATCGGAGTTTTCACAGGAGCAATCCCAGAAAATTCATTGAATTCAAACCTAGAAAATTAAACCTAGAAAACTCATTGAATTCAAAGTCCCCCAAAGTTGGGGGATTTAGGGGGCGAAACCCACCGAAGCGAAGCCGATCAAGACTCGTTCGTACAGGGTAGGGGAAGGGGAGACTGGAACTAGGGTGCGATCGCAAGTCGTTCATTCTGCGGTGGTCTGCGATCGCCCCATCCATCATTCCAAGTCATTCCAGGTTCCGGGTCTTATTCAATCAGCGGTGGCAGATGCGCTTTGGGGTGGGAGTCTTTGGCGATCGCCACCATCTCAATTGCGGTCGGGGGAACCAGAGCCGTTGTTGTCACCTCACTCCAGCGCAGCATCCAGTTGGGTTGTAGACCCAGAGCGATGATTAGGGCAGCAACGATCGCCGAAGGCAGACGATCTTGCCAGCGAACGCGGGGGAGGTTAGCTAGGGCATCGGGGAGACGACCGAAGAAGGCACGGTTGATTAGGATGAGGAAATAGACTGCTGTCAAACCTGTGCCAATCATGCAGAGCAGCGTTTGGACGGGGAAGACGGGGAAACTGCCCCGGTAGACGATGAATTCAGCAATGAAGCCGACCATGCCGGGGATTCCGGCGCTGGCCATGGCTCCGGCCACCATTAGGGTACCGATCAGGGGCATCCCGCGTTCGGGGTTCAGGAGGCCGCGCAGGACGGTGATATCGCGGGTTCCGGTCTTGGAATAGACAACGCCGACCAGGAGAAAGAGCAGTGCTGAGATTAAGCCGTGGCTGATCATCTGGGCGACGGCTCCCAGGAGGCTGAGTGGAGTTGCCGCTGCACTAGCCAGAAGAATGTAGCCCATGTGACCCACCGAGCTATAGGCTACGATTTTTTTCATGTCGGTTTGGGCGATCGCCGCAAATGACCCATACAGGACGCTGATAACGGCGATCGCAGCCAACCCCGGCGCAAGCACTTGCCAAGCCTGGGGAAAAATGCCCAGGCCAAAGCGCAGCAAGCCATAGGTTCCCAGTTTCAGAAGAACTCCGGCTAATAGAACCGAAGCGGGCGTTGGGGCTTCCACATGGGCATCGGGGAGCCAGGTGTGGAGCGGCACGATCGGGATTTTGATGCCAAACCCGACCAAAAGCGTGACTAACAGGATGATCTGAGTGCTGAGGGGGAGAGCTTGCGATCGCAGAATCTCATAGTCAAAGCTAGAGGAACCGCTGAGCAGCGACAGACCAAAGAAAGCCGCCAAAATCAAAATCCCCGAAACTGCGGTGTAAATCAGGAATTTGGTGGCCGCATAGCCTCGTCTGGCACCGCCCCAGATAGCAATGATCAGGTACAGCGGAATTAACTCCACTTCGTAGAACAGGAAGAACAGCAGCAGATTTTGCGCCAGGAACGCTCCCGCCACGGCTCCCGCCAGGATCAGCACCAGCACATAGTAGAGCCGGGGGCGATGGATTTGGGGATCGCTACTGTAAATGGCAATGCCCGTCAGCAGGCTGTTCATCAAAATCAGGGGCATGGATAGCCCATCCATACTCAACTGATAGCGCAATCCCAGATCTTCAATCCAGGGAATGGATTCCCGCAGTTGCAGTCCGGCATCTCCCACATTGAACTGGGTGGCAATGTAGAGGCTCCAACAGCAGAGAAAGGCCGCGATCGCCAAAGCCACCTGCCGACAGCGCTGGGAAGAAAGAGGCTGGGGATAAAGAGCAATCACCATTGCGCCCAGGAAGGGTGCCCAAACCAGGGTACTTAACATTGAAGCGGCTCCTTATCCAAAATGAAGGGCATGGGCGATCGCCGTCAGCGACCAGGTTTTCCAAAAAGTCCAGGCGACGGCAGCCAGGGCAATCAACACACCCGCAAAGAGGGTCAGGAGGTAATTGCGAGATTGACCTGAGATGGTGTACTTCAGACTCTCGCCGCTGAGGATGGAGGCGACTCCAACAAAGTTGACCAGGCCATCCACGACATAGCGATCGAACCAAGCCGTCAGCCGTGATCCCTGCAAAACCCCTAGCACCACGCTGAGCTGATAGAGGCGACCCATTTGGAAATCATGGGCGAGCAAATCGCGAATGGGCTTGCCCACCAGCACCACGGGTTTCGGCCAGCGGGGGTTGAGGTAAATTAGACCTCCGACTAAGCCTCCGGCAACTCCGGAAATGAAGAGGAGGCCGATGATTTGCCAGTTGAGGTTTTCCCAGGCCGGAATCAGGCCAATCGACTGCAACACTAGAGGTGCCAGCAGGGTAAAGATCGTCAGCGTCACCATCGGGACGGCCATCAGCCATTGCACCTCGGGGGCGCGACGGGTTTTGGGTTGGGGTTGTCCGCCAAAGACCAGGCCGTAAACTCGCACCAGATTAAACGCGGTCAGTCCATTCACGAGCAGCAGGATCGTGATCAGGCCGAAACTGCCAGCCTGGAAGTCTTCCGCCCATTCCAGCATTGCCCAAAAGCTGCCCAAAGGGAGGATAGCCACGAGTGCGATCGCCCCCACCACGAAGGCAGTCGTCGTCGCAGGCATCCGTCCCGCCAAGCCGCCCATTTCCCGCAAGTCCTGGGTGCTGGTCGTCAGAATGATAGAACCGACGCTCATGAACAGCAGCGCTTTGGCAATGCCGTGAGCAAAGAGAAACAACAGAGCCGCATCGCTCTGCTGGGTGCCGACCGCCAGAAAGACCAGTCCCAGGTAAGCACTCGTGGAGTGGGACAGGGTTCGTTTGATATCGACCTGGGCAATGGAGACGAGGGATGCCCCGATCGCCGTCATGCCGCCCAGGATAATCAGCACATGCAGCGCGGTGGTCGAAAGCGCCAG
>JALOOP010000248.1:15601-23915 GCA_025454315.1 Oculatellaceae cyanobacterium Prado106 | reverse complement strand
GAAGACACCTGGGCGGCAGTGGGCTGGTCACCAGAAATTTTGGCAACTCTCGATCGCGAACCAGAACTTACCGCCGCCATTCCCACCGAAGGGACGCTCCTGACCGCCGATCTCTGGGTCAGACCCAATGCGAGTTCCGCCGCTGCAACGACCGCGAATTCTGCCCAAACGCCTGCCTCTGATTCATTCCAACAGATCCAGCAGTGGATTCAGTTTTGTTGGCAACCGGCGATCGCCAATCAACTCTCGCTCCTCAGCGATGCCACCTCCCCGATTTTTGTAGGATCGGGTCGCGCCCAAGCTTCGCCGCTGCTGCAAAGCAAGCCGCTCCTGCTCCCCCCAGAAGCCGCCCTGCAAAACAGCGAATTCCTCCAGCCCTTACCACCTGCTGCTATCGATCAATACCGCCGTCAGTGGCTCCAAACCCGTCAAGCAACCCTCCTCCAGTCCCTCGAATTGCCCCCGGCCCAGATGGGTCAAGGAACACGGCACAGTTAGACTGCTGGGTTTGAGGCTGAACCTCAGCCTCAATATCATCAAAATCGCAGATATAGGCTCCCAGAAGTTCTCCTTGGGCGTTAAAGATGCGCGTGCTGTAGCCAAAATCTCGGGCAGCGGTGCCAATGCGGGTGAGAAAACTGTAGCGGTTGAGGTAGTTGTAGCGGTTCCACACCGTCTGGTTGACGAGCAGATCGACGCGGTTGGGAAGGCGATCGCCCGCTGGTTGAGCCAACCAGTTACTCAACAGGTCTTCTCCATAAAGCTGTCTAGCCCACCAGAGGCTCGGGGTTGTTAGCCCGGACTGCGAGACTGTGTTTCCGGTCACGATCGCTGGATCGACAGGGGGAATACCATTCTCCAAGAAAGTGATTTCATCCGGACTGAGGGGATCGTCGAGTAACAGTAAGGTTTGGGGGTCAAGGGCAGAGGCCACAGAGGTGATCCCGAAACTAACCCCAACTGCAACGAGGCTAGAGACAATAGCTAGTCGGAGTCTTGATTCTTTTTTGGACTGGGGAATTAAAAAGATCATGAAGGATTGGGGGCTTCAGGACATCAATGCGGAATTAGCGGAATTAGACGAAGGACAAATGATAATTCAAATTTTTGGCTTAACCCAGTGAAGGCGGTGGCTTATCAGGACGTAGCCCCAATTTAACAGGTTCCTATTGTTGCACGAATCTTAAAAGCACCCGTATAATTGCTGAATTGAGGTTATGATTACAACCTTGAGTAACCAGACCTTCCAGGACGATTAGCCCTACTGCTTAACCTTTGTTTTAATCTGTCCCAACCTAAACCATTCGTGGCTTAGAGCATGGGTAGCTTGGAACATAGGTAGCTTAGAGCATTCACAGCCAGAAGCTCTATAGTCTCAAACTTCCTGATTCCAAACTTCCTGATTCCAAACTTCCTGATTCCAAACTTCCTGATTCCAAACTTCCTGATTCCAAACTTCCTGATTCCAAACTTCCTGACTTTCAACATAACGTCCGCATTTTAAGTCCAAATTTCTGACAAACTCATCCTTCCCTATCTAGGGTCTGTTGCGGATCTCAACCTCCAAAATCAGCCTGTAGCAGGATACGAGTTTAGGAATGACCGGGTAATT
Source organism: Oculatellaceae cyanobacterium Prado106 (assembly GCA_025454315.1). GTDB lineage: Bacteria > Cyanobacteriota > Cyanobacteriia > Elainellales > Elainellaceae > Prado106. Next base: position 22,303 of record JALOOP010000248.1, on the reverse strand, counting down.
TCAAGGCTGTACTTTTAGCAGGACTTGGATCGCAGCCTAGAGTCAGTAGCTCTCAGCCAAGGAGGAATCAACGTTGCATAGCCCCCACGATTTCGCTTTATCCAGGCCAACTGGTTTGGGATGGGGGAGTCACTGGGGAGGGCGATCGCATATCAACCGATAACCCCACACACAGAACCAACCAAACTTCTTTCATCGGCCAAATGTCCGGGCATGACAGAAGCAAAGTTCATTTTGGATTTTGCACCTATCCTCATGTTGCAGATTTCCCAAAAGCCCAAAACCAGCGAAAAGAGCGATTGTAGAAACCACAGCTTAGTTGGCATAAAAAAATACATCCTATCCACCGTAGGTTTACACATCTCTCTGATGTTTTGTGACACAAACTTGAAATTCTCTCAGCCCTTTCCCCTAGCCATTTTGACCTTACCCCTAGAAGGTTCAGGTTAAAAAAACCACATTATTGTCAGTTAAATTACTGTACTTTTCTTTAAACCTGCGGTACTATCCATTCTATTCGGATGAGCTCTAACCTGAAGCAAAGTAGGTTGGGTTAAGACAACGAACATCTAACGACGAGTTTTATCTTTGAGTTACGTTTGATGCCTCAACTCAACCTACGATTTCTTTTTGTTGGAGTGTTCTTAGGGTTACCATCTACTTTCAGACAAGTACATTCAAGCGAACACAAGTTCAGACGAACCAAGTGCGGTATCGTACTCTGCTTACCAAAACCATTTCGGAGAGCGCAGAAGATATGCAGGTGCGTACTTCGTCCGTTGCCAGACTTGCAGTCCTTTAGTGACAGGTCTACTCGGTTTTAAATCGATTGAGGAGTGAACAATCTCTCTGGGCAAAGTGTTCGTTGGCACTAATGGGAGACTCTAGGGTTATCTTTTTGTCTTTTTAAGTTCAGCCACTGTCTGAGGCTTTTTGGGACTACATTTTGACCTCTAGCGTTGACTTACTTCTCGATTTGTGGCCTTTTGCCTCTTGATTTTCACAAGCTCTGAGGCAATACTATTAGGTCTAGCCGCAAGTCCGGATGAGTAGCCGTTGTCTAACTTAGACTGGCTTGTAAAGATAGGTCTTTAAAATCCGGAAGATTGATTGTTTTTAACTCTCTTTTGGGTTACCTCTTTGAGGTTTAGGTTTCTATCTGGTTGTTTCTTCCATTCGCTTTCTTCAGAACTCTCTGGGATTGCAGTTTTGGGATTAATCCGCAAGTTGGCTCAACCATGTTTTGGTTTGATTGTTTTTGGTTTGATTGTTTTTGGTTTGATTGCTTCGATTTGATTGGTTCCATCCGATTTGCTTTTGTTTAATTGTTTTTGATTGATTCTCGTTTGACTTCTGTCCACGCAAAAAAGAACCCGCGTTTATGCCAAGACGTATTACTATCCAACCCCGCCTCAGCCTTGAGGAACTCGAAAATCGTTACCGTCAAGCCAAAGACCCGGTCGAGCGCAGCCACTACCAAATCATTTGGCTTTTGGCGCAAGGCCGTCCCAGCGAAGAAGTTGCCTCCATCACAGGCTATAGCCGTAGCTGGATTTATGAATTGGTCTGGGGCTACAACCGCATTGGGCCTGATACCCTAGGCGACAAACGCCACGAGCATCCTGGTGCCGAACCGCTGCTCAACGAAGCTCAGCAAGCCCTTCTCAGACAGGTGCTTCAGTCTCCTCCCGCTGATGGTGGTCGCTGGAATGGTGCCAAGGTCGCCGACTGGATGAGCGAACAACTGGGACGCACCGTCAGCCGCCAGCGCGGTTGGGAATACCTCAAGGCCATGCGTTACCGCTGGCGCGAAAAGGACGGCGAACCCACCGAGCAAGCTGAACCCAAGAAATGGAAGCGCTCTAGTGCAGAAGATGGTGAAGTGAGAACCTCTCGCCCTCGTCGTGCCCGTCTCAGCAACGCCTAGTCACGGATTCGTTTTTGGATTCTCTTCTAGAGGGTTTTCAATAGCGTTCTCATGGAGTAGCGTTCTCATTCAAATGAAATCCTCCTAGGAATATTCAGTTCAATGATCATGAGTTGAATGCTGATAGGAACATTTGAATCGTTAACGCCTTTAGCGATCGCCTGAGTCCTGGTGAATGATTTCTGGGTCAATCCAGTCGGGATAACTTAAGCCTAGGCAAATTAAATCTAGGTCAATTCAATCTAGACTCATCCAAAACGTAAACCCGAAGGGTCAGAGGGAAAAGGTAGAAGGGACATCCCCTTCGACTCTTTCCCCCTGACCTTTCGCGATCGCCCCTCTTGCATTTGTCTTCTGCGCTACGCTCCATCCAACCTATAGGAGAAGATGTGTCAGGCAGTCAGCAGTAGAGCTTAGATTTCATTGGGATTGCAATAGACTAAACCTGTAGGTGCTGTAACGAGATGCAATATATCTTTCGTCTCGCCTGCTCTAAAGTAGTAACTGAGAGTCTTCAATGGTAAGTCTCTAACAGTACCTGTCTGTTCTTCCGTTCGAGCCTGCCCTATGTCTCTTTCCCTGATCGATTCCCAAAGCTTAGTCGATGCCCAAAACCTGCTCCCCGACCTGATTGCCCGCTACCGATCGCAGGTCGATTACCTTGCCATTCGCCTGGAAGAAGCCGAGGGCACCGATATTCTCCTGAGAGGCAACAAAGTCGAAACCCTGAGCGAGGGCATTTCCATTGGCGGCCAAGTCAGAGCCTGCTACCGGGGCGGTTGGGGATTTGCTAGCTTTAATCGACTCAGTAGCCTCAAAGACCGGATTGAAGAAGCGATCGCCGCTGCCCGTCTCGTCGGCGACGAAGAAACCCTGCTGGCTCCCGTTCCCACCATCCAAGACATTCGCCAACTGCCCCTGCAAGGCACCGATCCCCGCCAGATCTCCCTACTCCAAAAAAAATCGCTGTGTAACCACTACGGCGAAATTCTTCGCAGCGTCGATAGCTGCATTGCCACCACCTCCGTGCGCTACAGCGACAGCGCCCAGCGGATGATCCTGGCCACCTCCGACGGCAGTTTCATCGAGCAATCCTGGATCGATCTAGAAATGCGCTTTGCCGCCACCGCCCGCAACGGCGAAACCGTCCAGACCGGACGCGAAACCACCGGATCGCGCAAAGCTTACGAAGATCTGGTCAACCTGGATGACCAGGTCAAGCACACCGCTCAGCGCGCCGTCGATGCCCTGACCATGCCTCCCGTCAAAGGCAACACCTACACCATTGTCATTGACCCCATCCTCACCGGACTCTTTGTCCATGAAGCCTTTGGTCACCTGTCCGAGGCCGACATGACCTACGAAAATCCAGACCTGCTGGAAGTCATGACCCTAGGCCGCCGCTTTGGCCCCAGCGAACTGCAAATCTTTGACGGCGCAGCCCCCGAAGGCCATCGCGGCAGCTACTACTACGATGATGAAGGTGTCCCAGCCAGCACCACCCAACTGATTCAGGATGGTGTCCTAGTCGGACGGCTCCACTCCCGCGAAACCGCTGGCAAACTCGACGAAGCCCCCACAGGCAACGCGCGCTGTCTCAGCTACCACTATCCCCCCATCGTCCGCATGACCAACACCTGGATCGAGCGGGGCAAAACACCCGTCGCCGATTTGTTCGAGGGCATTCAGGAAGGGGTTTATGCTCGCAACTGGAACGGCGGTATGACCAACGGCGAAATGTTTACCTTTGCGGCGGGTGAAGCCTGGATGATTCGCGACGGCAAAATTGCGGAACCGGTGCGGGATGTGAACCTGTCTGGCAATGTGTTCACTACGCTGGCTGACATTGAGGCGATCGGCGATGACTTTTTCTGGGATGAGTCTGGGGGCTGTGGCAAAGGCGGTCAAAGTGGTCTTCCCGTGGGCTGTGGTGGCCCCAGTCTCCGAATTCGCAATGTCATTGTTGGTGGCGAAGTTCCTGAAGATAGTGACGACGGCACGATTAAGTGCTAGGGAATTGGAATTTTTAAACCGCAGAGACGCAGAGACGCAGAGAGGAAAATTCCTTCATAAGTTAAGGGTCAGTTGTTTAAGGCTTGGTTCCAAGCGTTCTGGGCTGACATTCTTTGCATGAGATAGACGCAACAAAAAAAAACACAAGAAAAAAATTCCTCTGCGCCTCTGCGTCTCTGCGGTTAATTTCGTTTCTGTGGTCAAATCTAAAGTTTTAGGTTCTTTTGCTCTCATCCCGCACTCGAACCTAAAGCCTGATCGACCTGCTGATACAGCGCCTCACGGGACGCAGAATTTTCAATCAACACATCGGCCTGCTTGGCTTTGCGTTCGATCGCCATCTGACTCTCAATCCGCGCTTTAATCTGCGTCAAGCTCATCCGATCCCGTTCCTGTAGCCGGGTTTGCTGTTGTTCTGCGGAAGAACTGACCACCCAAATTTCGGTCACCAGATCGGTCATACGGGCTTCAAACAGGAGGGGAACGACGAGAACAATAGTGGGATGGGTTTGGGGATCAAGCGATCGCAACTCCCGCTGAATGCGATCGCGCACAAAGGGATGAATGCGCTGTTCCAACCAAAGACGCTCCGCCGGACTATTAAAGATAATGTCGCCCAACCGCCGTCGATCCAGTTCACCATCCGGCAGTAGAATACTCGAACCATAGCGATCGACAATATCCGTCAACACCTGAGAACCCGTCTCAACCGCCTCTCGGGCATAGAGATCGGCATCCAAAACCGGAAGCTGATGCACTTGCTGCAAATACTCCGAAACGGTGGTTTTGCCCATGCCCAAACCACCCGTTACCCCAATAATCCGCCGCTGTCCCTGCGGATGCATGCTCCATTCCATCACGCTCCCCCTATTCCCGGTAGTCCTGCTTGCCAGTCCCAATTGCTCGTCCCGATCTTTAAATTTGCGATGCTCTTGCCTTAGCCCAATTGACGATCGCCGCTGTCAATCCCTCCAGGGTATACTCTGTTGCTTCCACATCTACCCGTCCCAGCAGTTCTTGACAAGAAATTGAAGTTTGTGGGCCAATCGAAGCGATGCCAATGCTGGAAGCTGTCCCCTGTTTTTGTAAATCTGTCCAGGCTGGCATCAACTGACAAAAGCATTTCACCGTTTTAGAACTGGCAAAGGTCAACACATCGACTTGGTTATTTTGAAAGGCGATCGCCACCTCCGCATCAACCGCTGTCGCACATCCCGACTGATAGGCCGCCACCTCCGTGACAATTGCCCCCTGCGCCGACAGTTCCTTGACCAAAACCTCCCGTCCCCCACTCTCGACACGCGGAAAGAGAATCTTTAGACCCGAGAGGCGATCGCGCTCAGGGAAATGTTCCACCAGCGCATCGGCGACAAAATCCGGCGGAATATAATCCGCTTGCAGTCCCCATTTTTGTAGACAAGCCGCCGTTTTTTGCCCCACGACCGCAATCTTTAAACCTGCCAAAGCCCGTGCATCCTTGCCTTGAGCCATCAGCCGATCAAAGAAATACTCCACGCCATTGGTCGAAGTTAGGATCAGCCAGTGGTAGGTGGGGAGTTGGGCGATCGCTCCATCCAGCCCGTCCCAGCTTGAAGGCGCAGTAATCTCTAAAGTCGGCATCTCCAGCACGGTTGCCCCTTGCTGCTGAAGTAACTGGGTAAACTGGCTGGATTGCCCCGCCGCGCGAGTGACGACAATCGTTTTGCCCGTCAGGGGTCGGGAAGGTCGGGAAGACTCCAGCGGCGGGGGGGTGGCTATCACAGAAGACACAGCAGATGAATCAGACACAAAATCAGACACAAGCGGTTGACTAGAACGGTTCAAGGGGTGGGGCGATCGCACATCCCCCGATTGACCGAAGGAAGGTCGTGTTCCAGAGTCGGATAATTGCTCTGAGGATGCTAGTTGACTATTGTGCAGTGAATTGGGGTGCAATGCAGCAGGATTTTGCAAAAAAGGGCGCAGTCTTACCACTTCCCCCAAAACCATCACGGCGGGCGAAAGCGCTTGGCGGCTCGTTTTTTGGACAATATTTTCTAAGGTGCCGCTCCAAATTTGTTGTTCGGGACGGCCTGCCCAGCGGATGATGGCGATCGCAGTTTGGGGCGATCGGCCATGGCGCAGCAACTGCTCTACAATTTCGCCCAAGTGCTGAGTCCCCATCAGAATCACCAGCGTCTCCAATTGCGCCAGCGCCGACCATTCCAACTCTTCCGGCTCATGGGCACTCAACACCGCAAAGCAGCGACTCAGCACCGGATCAGTCAAAGGAATCCCAGCCAACAAAGGAGCCGCCAGCGCCGAAGACACCCCAGGCACCACCTCAAAATCACACCCCGCCGCCTGCAATGCCTGAATCTCAGAGGTCGTCCGCCCAAAAATAAACGGGTCACCACTTTTCAGCCTGACCACCTGCTTCCCCTGCTGGCAATACGCCACCAACAGACGATCGATCTCCCCTTGGGGCGTACTCGGCTGCCCTCCCCGCTTACCCACATCCACCCACACACAACCCGCCGCCGCCTGCAGCAACGCCCCATCCACCAACGCATCATAAACCACTACCTCAGCCTGCTGGAGCAACTGCTGCCCCCGCACCGTCAAGTAGGCGAAACTCCCCACCCCTGAACCGACGATATAAACTTTGCCTGTCATCTTCTCTTCCTGCTCGGGCTGCGATCGTGGCACTTTCTATCATCTGATATTTGGGGGAGTAGGGAGTGGGGAGTGGGGTGTGGGGGGAAAGGGAAAAGGGGAAGGGG
>JALOOP010000248.1:0-15517 GCA_025454315.1 Oculatellaceae cyanobacterium Prado106 | reverse complement strand
GGGGGGCAAAGAACAAGTCAGGGTGGATTTCGCTGATGGATCATCAGGGGGAATGCCCATCGTGGCTGATTCTTCGACTTTCCCCCTCAGCCATGCTAATTCATTGAGATTCAGTAACATCCAGATGCTCATCGGCGTATCCTTCTGGAGGTCTGGAACCCTATCCGCGTTCCCCATCCCGGAAGCCCACGCCTATTTCTATAACCCTCCTTTTCCCCTTCTCCTTTTCCCTTTCCCCTTTCCCCTTTCCCCCTCTGCGTCTCTGCGTCTCTGCGGTTTGATAATTTCCCCTCTCACCAAAGCAGCGCCGAAACCGGGAAGAACAGATATTCCAGGAAGAAAAGCTGCCAGATGAACTGATAGAACCGGGAAATAGCAGGACGATCGCTCAAATCAGCAGAGGATCGCCTCACCCATAGGGCAATCAGCGCACAGGCATGACTGGCCACAATAAACACGGGGTTGACATGGGGAACGGTGGCACCGATCGCCACGACCATGGCATAGCAAGCGGTTAATAACCCTAGCGCTAGATTAAAAACGGTTTTGGTGCCGAGTTTTAGACTAAAAGTGGAGATTTGGTGGTGGCGATCGCCCTCCAAGTCCGGAATATCTTTGAAGAGGGCGATCGCTATAGAAAAGCCCACAATCAACGCCATCAGCAGCCAGATCACAGGCGGGATGACTGGAATGCCTAGACTCCCGGATGCCATCGCTTCACCCTGATGGGAGGCAAAATGGCAAAACAATCCTAGATTCACAATCACGCCGCGCACCACCAGAATGCAGAAAGAAGCCCAGAAGGGGAAGCGTTTGAGGCGAATCGGCGGTAGGGAATAGGCGGTGCCGATCAGCAGACTCAGCCAGACGGTGAGCGTCAGGAAAATGCCCTGCGTCAGCGATAGCACCAAGGCCACCAGGCCACTGAAGAGGACAATACGCCAGCCTTCTGACCGAGTAAACTCACCCGAGGCGATCGGTAGATGGGGTTTGTTGATGCGATCGATCGCCACATCTTCCATCTGGTTGAGGCCGACAATGTATAAATTGCCACATAAGCAAGCCAGCAAGGCCAAGGGGATCAGCAGCGGCGGATAGGGAATGCGGCTGGGATTAATCGCCCAGGTCAACAGCGCAATCCCCAAAAGACTGAAGCTCGTGCCCAGAATCGTATGAGGCCGCGAAAACTTCCAAAGCGCGTATAGCCAGGGAAATTGACGCTGAAGATAAGGTCGTTGTTCAACAGACTGAGTGGACGGAGTGGGTTGTTCCGGAGGCGAAATAAGACTCATAGGATGCAGTGACCTGACATAAGGAATTCTGCATCATATTAAGCAAAATCGGATACCAAGTGAAGCGATCGCACGGATAATCTACCAATTGATTTAGACAAAATCCCCCCAAAGAGGGACACAATCCCCCAAACCCTCCCCTGAACTATCCCAGACTCAGCCAAAACATAACGATGAAGTGCCCACCAGGCAATTCTTCCAGCCAAAATCCTGCCCCCAGGCAACCCTCCCATCTCCCCATCTCCCCATCTCCCCACTCCCCACTCCCCACTCCCCACTCCCCACTCCCTACCCCTTCCCAGCGCAAAGCAACCCAAATCGAATCAGCCCATTCCGATAGCCTCGCTGCATCAGTCCCAAGGAAAGTGCAGCTTGAATCGTGATCCAGCCCGAGCGAAGCAGTGCTTTGATCACGCCCAGATTGAGCGCTGAATCAATCACCACGTCCCAGAAAGGGGCAACCGCCGTAGACCAGTCCGCCGTTCGGATATCGCGGAAGCCGAGTTTGTGGGCGATCGCACCATATCCCGGCAAAGAAATCACGTAGGGCAAGCAATACACCCGGTAAATTTCCTCCAGGTGTTTGAGTTCTGCGCTGCTCAGGGGTGGATTGGGCGGATCGGTCGGACGATTGCACCAAGTGGCCATTAGAAAGATGCCACCTGGTTTGAGAACCCGGTAACATTCTTGGAGAAATTGCTGCTTGTCGGGCATATGTTCGCCGCTCTCCAGCGACCAGACCAGATCAAACGAATCGTCGGCAAAGGGCATGGCCAGCGCATCGGCGACCAGGAAGCGGGTGCGGTCTTTCAGTCCGGCAGCAGCAGCCCGCTCAGTGGCTCGCTGAGCCTGCACGGAACTGAGGGTGATCCCCGTGGCGGAGGCGTTAAACTTTTCGGCCAGATACAGCGAACTGCCGCCAATGCCACAGCCCACATCGAGAATGTCTTGAGCCTGCTGCACCTTGCCCCAAGCCAAAAGTTCTTCGATTAGATCGATTTGTGCCTGTCGTCTTTCTTTGCGCTCTGTCCCGGTTGCACCATAATAACCATGATGCATATGCTCACCCCAGACCTGTTCCCAGAGTCCAGAAGAAGCGTCATAAAATTGTTGAATTTGTTCTTGCAGGGTCAAAGGCATCGCTTAGGGGTAATCTCGTATAGGGGATTCTTTCGTGGGATTCTCTTAAATGGGTCTTATTTCATTTTCTCCGATGTTCAGGTCAAGCGTGACGCTTGCATCACCCGTATCCAAGGAGATCCGTCCTGTTTATACCATGCTTTGTCAAAATTTCTCTCGGTGTTCCATCCTTGAAAAAAGCCTAGAATAACCCGGATTTCCTCGCTTGGGTATCCCCCCGAATAGGACTTGACAAACCTTTCTACAAACAGTGCGATCGCCCCTTTTGGGTTTGGATTGATACCCCGCATGGGAGGCTTTCCCTTACACTGGCGAAGTCATGACAGTTTCTAGAACCATTTGCCTCGGATTTATCGCCGTTATTCTCGTCGGTACCCTGTTGCTGGGTTTACCGATTTCCACCGCAGACGGTTCTTGGGGAAGTTTCATTACCTCGTTGTTCACCTCTACCTCTGCGGTCTGTGTGACGGGGTTAGTGGTGGTAGATACCGGAACCTACTTTTCCTTTGTCGGCCAGGTTTTTATTATTCTGCTGATTCAGGTCGGTGGCCTGGGCTATATGACCGCCACCACCTTTCTGCTGTTGCTCCTCGGTCGCCGCTTCGGCCTCCGCGAAAAAATCGCCATTCAGCAATCCCTCGATCGCCAGGGCATGTCCGGCGTGGTGCAGTTGGTCAAATCAATCATTGCCATGACGCTGATCATTGAATTGACCGGAACCTTCGCCATGATGCCCGTCTTCATTCCCCAATTTGGCTGGCCTGGGGGCATCTGGATGTCGCTTTTTCACAGCATCAGCGCGTTTAATAACGCGGGGTTTGGCCTCCTGCCCGACAACCTGATCAGCTACGCCACCTCCATTCCCATCAACCTGGTGATTCCGCTGCTGATCATCTTTGGGGGGATTGGCTACCAGGTGATCATGGAACTGTATCTGTGGGCGCGCGATCGCCTCACAGGCAGCAAAGAATGTCTCCTGTTTCCGCTGAATTTCAAAATTGCCGTCAGCACCACTCTGTTTCTGCTGGTCACCGCGACGATTGGCCTATTCTTCATCGAATTTACCAACCCTGGCACCTTGGGCAATTTCAATCTTGGCGAAAAAGCCTTGGTGGCCTGGTTCCAGGCCGTCGTTCCCAGAACCGCCGGGTTCAACTCCATTGACTACGGCAAAATGACCACGGCAGGGCTGTTTTTCACTATCCTGCTGATGTTTATCGGAGCCAATCCCGGCGGCACAGGGGGCGGCATCAAAACCACCACGTTCCGCATTCTCTTCAGCACCACTAAGGCTGTTCTCCAGGGCAAAGATGAAGTCCTTTGCTATCAGCGTCAAATCCCCCAAGATCTGGTGCTGAAGGCGGTCGGGGTCGTCTTTGGCTCCATGAGTACGGTGGTGCTGAGCACCATTCTGATTGCCCTCACCGATCCCCAAATTGACTTTATCCGTGTCCTGTTTGAGTCGGTATCGGCCTTTGCCACAGTCGGACTGTCCACCGGGATCACAGCCAGTGTCTCCACTCTAGGAAAACTCGTCCTGGTCGCTACCATGTATGTCGGACGGGTGGGCGTTTTGCTTCTGATGTCCGCACTCCTGGGCGATCCCAACCCCACCTCCGTCCACTACCCCGAGGAAAACCTGTTGATCGGTTAACCCCGGTGGGCATCCCCCCCTGCTGGGGCACCCTAACCCGAATCTTCTTGATAGCCTGAAAGGGTGAGGGCAATCTCCAAAAGAGGCAATATCGTGAATGATTAGTCCTTGCGATAGAGGTCAACTGCTCCGAAAATTCTACTGGAGGAGACTGCGATCGCCCTCCCCCTATGCCCCCCTTCCCTGCTTTCGCTCCGCGACACCCCCGAAAGCAAGCCCCTCCGCTCAGTTCACTTCCCAATTCAGTTCTCAGTTCACATTGGTGTTGATTCGATTCCATTCATTAGATTATTCATCTCTTACTCTCATTAGGAACGAGCCGTGAGTTTATCCACTTTGTCCTCTCTCAGCTTTTTTAGAAGCCTGCGCGGCAACAGCCGACAGTTTGCCGTCATTGGTCTAGGTCGCTTTGGTCGCGCCGTCTGTATGACCTTGCACCACCTGGGCTACGAAGTCCTTGGTATTGACTCTGACGAGCGCCGCGTCTCCCAAATCCTCACCGAACAACTCGCTGCCCACGCTCTCCAGCTTGACTCCACCGAACCCGCCGCACTCAAAGAGGCTGGAGTCTTTGAATTTGACACCGTAATTGTGGCGATCGGCAACTACATCCAAGAGAGCATCATCACTACCCTCAATGTTAAAGAAGGCGGTGTCCCTCATGTGGTGGCCAAAGCCTCCTCCGATGTCCATGGCAAACTGCTCAAGCGCGTCGGAGCCGACCATGTGGTTTACCCCGAGCATGAAATGGGCTGTGAACTGGCGCGATCGCTGACCCGCCCCGGCATTCTCGATCGCTTTGACCTAGACCCCGACAACAGCATCGTCGAGGTGGTCATCCCCGCCGAATTTGACGGCAGAACCATCATGGATTTGGATCTGCGGAAGCGCTACGGCCTCAACCTCCTGGCCGTCTGTCGAGGTGACAAATTTGAAATCAACCCCAACCCGGCACTCCGCCTGCAAAAGGGATGATCAAAGATTTCAATTTAGACCGTGAAAGCATGGATGCCGATCATTGCAAATTCGTCAGTATCTCTTGATACATTCCGAATTTGGAATTGCTGGGAAAGGGATGTCTGGGAATGAATCTTTGAAGGATTCTTTGAAGGATTCTTTGAAGCCATCCAAGAATTTTTCCTGTTCTCCCACTGGATATCTATTCCAGGAATGCATCCAAGTTCTCCCCTTTCGCCTTTCGCCTTTCCCCTTTCGCCTTTCCTTCTGGCAAAATGACAAAAACTCATAGGATCTTCGCAAGGGGAGAAAAGCGTGATGCGAGTGGTTGGATTGATTAGCGGTACCTCCGTCGATGGGATTGATGCCGCCCTCGTCGAGATTTCAGGGACAGTCACCGATCTTCAGGTGTCGCTGATCGCGGGTGAAACCTATGCCTATCCGGAGGCACTGCGATCGCAAATTCTTTCGGTCTGTCAGGGAGAAGCACTGTCGATGGCGGCCTTTGCGGGGTTAGATGATGCGATCGCCCAAGCCTTTGCCGAAGCGGCGATCGCTATCCAATCTGGCCATTCCCCCGCAGCCTTGATTGGCTCCCACGGGCAAACGGTCTACCATCGGCCTGCCGCTCAGCAGTTGGGCTATAGCTTGCAGTTGGGGCGAGGCGCGCTGATTGCCCATCTCACTGGAGTGACCACCATCAGCAACTTTCGCGTCGCCGACATTGCCGCAGGCGGACAGGGAGCGCCGCTCGTGTCCCCGGTCGATGTCGCCCTGCTGAGCCACCCAACCTATCACCGCTGCGTCCAAAACATTGGCGGCATTGGCAATGTCACCTATCTCCCCGCTCGAAACACTACCGCCTCAAACCGTTCCGTCTTCGGCTGGGACACAGGCCCCGGCAACACTCTGCTCGATCTAGCCATACAGCAGCTTTCCAACGGACAGCAGACCTACGACGCTGACGGAGCCTGGGCTGCTCAGGGAACTCCCTGCCAGCCGCTAGTAGAACAATGGCTCCAACAACCCTTCTTCCAGCAGCAGCCCCCCAAGTCCACCGGACGCGAACTTTTTGGCTGGGAATACCTGCAAACCTGCCTAGCCGATGCCGCTCCCTACGCCCTCTCCCCCGCCGATCTCCTGGCCACCCTCACCGAATTTACCGCCGCCTCGATCGCCCAAAGCTACCGCGACTTCCTGCCCCAACTGCCCGACCAGGTGCTGGTCTGCGGCGGCGGCAGCCGTAATCGATACCTGAAGGAACGACTCCAGGTCAACCTCGATCCCGTCACGGTTTATACCACCGATGACATGGGACTGAGTGCCGACTTTAAAGAAGCGATCGCCTTTGCCGTCCTGGCCTACTGGCGACAGCAAGAGATCCCCGGTAATCTCCCGGAAGTGACAGGCGCTAGTCAGGCCCTGCTTTTAGGGGAAATTCACCGAGGTGGTCTGTCACTAAAGTAGCTAGCATGTCTCCATCAAACTCTCCCAAAACACACTCGCCCAAGACAGAGCATGATGACGACAAAAACGAGCGCGGTGCCTCATACCTTTCTGCTGGAGTCTGGCCGCTGGCTGTTGCAGGGAAACTGGCTGGATCGCGATTCGATGCCGGTGACGGTGAAAGGCAAGATCCTGGTCGCCTGGAGCCGTGATGATTGGTACACGATGGTGACCAAGCTGATTTTCCCCGGCACCGATCGCAGCGAAATCTGCTTCCAATACAAGGGTCGCTTCGATGCAGGCGATCGCCAATACACCTTCGTCCTCCAGCACAGCCTCCTCGGTCGCGTCGAAGGCGAAGGCTGGATTGCCCCCGAATCCATCGTCCAGCGCTACTGGGTCTTGGGCGATCGCCAACGCCGCACCGGATTTGAAACCCTCCACCAACTCAGCGCCGATCGCTACTGCATCTCCAGCAGCATCATGTCAGGCCATTACCTGGCTAGTACGATGGAGGCGATCGTCGAGCGCCAGCCCGAATAATCTTGTTTCTTAAAATCCGGTAGTTGGAAGGAGTGGCAAAGCCATTTCTCTCAACTACCGGATTTTTCTGTGGAAAGGATTAGGCAACCAGCGATTGGCAGATTTCATCGGCGGCTAGAGCTTCCTCCCGATCGGCGATCGCCCCAATGGCCTGCACAATCACCTGCTGCGGTGTCAGCCCTTGATTCACCCAGGCCAACCAACGCTGTGCCTCATTGCCCTCCCGCAGAATTTTCTTCAGCGGCGACAGAAAGCAGCTAAAGCCCTTCGATTTAGCCATGTCCCAGGTGTCCTTATAAAGTTCATCGACCCAATCTCGCGCCAGAATTGGACGACTATCCTGCCAGTGACGCAACTCGGCATCCAGACTCAGCCGAGCCACAGCCACTTCATTGGCATCGGCCAATTGCATCAGTTCCGTGGCAGAGAGGGAACTGCTGACAAAAGGATCAAGGCTGGGATCTTCGAGCAGTTGCATCAGACGAGCTTCCAGTAAGGCTGTGATGGCCAGCAGCGCCACCGGATCGCTGACCAGATCGCAGATTCGCAGTTCTAGCCGATTGAGATTGTAGGGACGACAATCGCCGTTGGGGCGCACCGAAGACCAGAGATGCCGGACATTCTGCATGGTGCCCAACTGAAGCTGTTCTTCCGTCCAGTGGATGTAGTGGCTGTGGCTCTCAAACAGGGGCACTTCTGTAGGAGTTTTGGGAAACAGTCCCCAGCGCGTCGAGTGATACCCGGTGACTTCGCCGTTGAAGAAGGGTGAAGAGGCGCTCAAGGCCAAATACAGCGGCGCTTCCAGGCGCACCAGACGACAAGCCCGCATCAGGGTTTCGGGATCGCTGATGCCGACGTTGATGTGGATGCTGGCCGTCACCACCGAAGTGCCATAGGTCTGCTCAATGTAGGTGTGGTAGGGGTTTGCCGGGTCGGAACGGTAGAAGCGATCGCCCCCACCCAACGCCAAGGTACTGCCCGGAATCAAGGTATAGTTGCCCAACGAGGCCAAATACTGCCGCAGCTTGCGACGCGGACGCACGAGTTCACACAGTAGCCGATCGTAGCGACAGAAGGGAGCCGTCGTATACTCCACATTCCGGCTGTCCGGTTCGCGTACAAAGCCATCCAAGGCCGCCACAATCTTGTCTGAAAGACCAATAATTTCCCCTTGAGGTGTACCCGTGTACATCTCCACTTCAAAGCCTTTCGTCAGCATATCGTTTTCCTCGATTGAGCTTTCCTGGGTTTCGGACGCAGTCTACTCTATCCAGTATCAGGGAAAGTGCTACGAATTTGTCATCCCCCCAGCAACTCAGAATCGGGGACTGTAAGGATACGGTAAAGAACATCAAAGCGCTCCCCGGCAATCGTCCGGGTGAGGTATCGTACTATACGACTGCTGGGTGCGATCGCCCTATACCATCAGAGGGACGGGTGGATGGGTGGATGGGTGGATAGGTGGATGGGTGGATGAGTGGATGAGTGGATGAGTGGATGGGTGGATGGGTAGATGCGTCTTTCCCCTACTCCCCACTCCCTACTCCCCACTCCCCACTCCCCACTCCCCACTCCCCACTCCCCAACAAAGCTTACAGGAATGGGAGTGCGAAAAGAGATGCGGCGGAGACGATCGGGTTGGCGAGCGGATAAAGGGTGGCGGCAGTTTTGGATGAAGCCCAGAGTGGTTTCGGGGGTGGCGGTGGCGATCGCATTCCTGGTCTGGTTGACGGTGACGAGTTTGCAGTGGGTGTCGCCGCTGTTTTTGCCTTCGCCGCAGGCAGTGGGGGCGAGTTTTATCACAACTTTGCAGCAGGGGTATAAAGATCAGCCGCTGTGGCTCCATATTCTGGCAAGTATGGGGCGTTTGGCCTGGGCTTTTTTGTTGACGCTGGGGACGGCGATTCCGCTGGGGTTGCTGAGTGGTTGCATTCCCCAGGTGCAGGCGGTGTTAGATCCCTTTATTGAGTTTTATCGGCCTTTGCCGCCGCTGGCTTATTACACGCTGCTGGTGATTTGGTTGGGCATTGAGGATGGCTCTAAAATTGCCCTGTTATATCTGGCGGGATTTGCGCCATTGTATTTGGCCGCTGCTGCCGCTGTTAAACGGATTCCCCAGGATCGGCTGAATGTGGCGCGATCGCTCGGTGCATCTAGCGTTCAAATTTTTTTTCACGTCATTTTTCCCTCCTGTTTACCCGAATTATTTACAGGGTTGCGAACGGCGATCGGATTTATGTATACAACGCTGGTGGCCGCTGAAATGGTAGCGGCTGTGTCTGGGTTGGGATGGATGGTATTGGACGCCAGTAAATTTCTTCGCAGTGACGTAATTTTTGTCGGAATTTTCATTATGGGAGGCATTGCAATGATGATCGATTGGGGCATCCGTTGGGTGGAGGGACGGCAGTTGCCTTGGGTGGGTAAGGGATGAATAGGCGAAAGGGGAAAGGGGAAAGGGGGGCATTGAGAAGATCTTTGAGGATTGTCTTGTACTTCTTCTTAAATTGATTCATCGAAAAGACTCTACGACTCCCCTTTCGCCTTTCCCCTTTTCCCCTTCCCCCCTCACACTACAAAAGACTGATTCTAGGCAGGACAGATTCTAGGCAGGATAGAGGTAAAAACAATGGTTCACAGCTGGTTTCATCAGGTTTTTCGGCGGAGATTTCTGTGGTTGGGGTTGTGTGCGTTTGGGTTGGCGATCGCGTTCTCGGCCTGTACGCCGAATCCCACTGGGACGGTTTCTTTTCCCAATGGGGGTAGCGCTCCGGCTCAAATTCGGATTGGCTACCAGGTGATTCCTAATGCGGAATTGCTGGTGAAGGCGATGGGAACGGTGGCGGAGGCGTTTCCCAATAGCAAGGTGGAATGGAAGGCGTTTGATTCGGGGCGGGATGTGAATACAGCGATGGCGGCCAATGGCCTGGATTTGGGGCTGGTGGGTTCGACCGGAACCTCGATCGGCATCGCCAATCAGTTGCCCTATCAGGTGTATTTTATTCATGACATCATTGGTGACAATGAAGCTTTGGTGGTGAGAAATAGCGCCAACATCAAAGCAATTCCCGATCTGCGGGGGAAAAAAGTGGCAGTACCCTTTGGTTCGACAACGCATTTCAGTTTGCTGTCTGCGTTGGGGGAATTAGGCGTGAAGGCGAATGAAGTCACCGTGCTGGATATGCAGCCTGCGGATATGTTAGCGGCATGGCAACGGGGCGATATTGACGCTGGCTTTGTGTGGCAGCCGACGTTGACCCGTATGGCTGGAAGCGGCGGCAAGATTCTGATTACGGCCAAGGATCTCTATCAGCAAGGAATTATTACGGCTGATGTAGGCGTGGCTCATCGCGATTTTATCCGTCAGTATCCGGATGCGTTGAAGCGCTATGTCGCCCTCTTGGATGAAGCAATTCAGTTTTATCGAACTCGTCCGGAAGAAGCGGCCAAAGTGATTTCCCCAGAATTGGGACTGTCGCCACAGGGGAGTTTGAAGGTGATGAAAGAGTTGGTCTGGTTGACCTCCGAGGAACAAACCAACAGCAAGTTTTTGGGAACGCCAGAGAGTCCTGGAAACTTTGCCCAAGTGCTGAAAAATTCTGCCACCTTTATGAAGGCTCAAGGGGCAATTCCGGCGGTTCCAGATATGTCGGTTTTTCAGAATGCGATTTATAGTCAGGGACTAGTCCAGTAATAGACTTTACTGTAAATAGTGTTTTTGCGCGGCTTCGCCGTGCAAAAACACTATTTACAACCCCTACAACCTTATTTCCGGTAAAGTTTAATGTTTCCATCCGGTTTTTCGACATCGACGCGATCGCTCATCCGTCTCCGAGGGGTCAGTCTTTCCTATCCTCTGGCCAGGGGGGCGATCGAGGTTCTTCGCAACATTGATTTAGAACTGGGGCAGCGTGATCTGGTCTGTGTCATTGGCCCGTCAGGCTGTGGTAAAACCTCGTTGTTGCAACTGATGGCGGGCTATATCCAACCTACGGTCGGCAGCATCACTGTTGCTG
The DNA here is from genome assembly GCA_025454315.1 of Oculatellaceae cyanobacterium Prado106. Lineage (GTDB taxonomy): Bacteria > Cyanobacteriota > Cyanobacteriia > Elainellales > Elainellaceae > Prado106. The sequence goes on along the minus strand of JALOOP010000248.1, from coordinate 4,469 downwards.
GACAACCCCATACCCAACCCAGCGCCGAAGTCGGTGTGGTGTTTCAGCAGCCCAATCTTTTTCCCTGGTTAACGATCGCCCAAAATGTCGAATTTGGCCTCAAAATGCAGGGCATGCCCAAAGCCGATCGCCATAAATACACCGCCGAATTTCTGCAATTGGTGGGACTTCTTGATGCCGCTAAGCGACTGCCCTATCAACTCTCGGGCGGCATGAAACAACGAGTGGCGATCGCCCGTGCCCTGGCCACCAATCCCAAAATTATCCTCATGGATGAGCCCTTCGCCTCCCTCGATGCCATCACCCGCGAAACGATGCAGTTGCACCTCAAACAAATTTGGCGACAAACCCAAAAAAGCATTTTCTTCATCACCCACGATGTCGAAGAAGCGATGCTTCTGGCCACCCGAATTCTGGTGATGTATCCCAACCCCGGCAGAATCGTGAAGGATATCACCAATCCCTTTGCCCATGAATTGGGACATTTGTCGGCGGGACAGTTGCGATCGTCCAAAGCCTTCGCAGAAATGCGCGAGTACTTGGTGGCTGGAATTCGAGGCGCGTATCAGTACCAATGATGTAGGTGGGCTACACGGCGATGTGAACTGGAGTCTCGGCGGGTTCTTGACGATGGAGGGGAAGGGACGGTGACAGGTCGGCGATTTGGGCTTCGAGGGTGGCTTTGACTTCGTGGCGGAAGGTGAAGAAGTGTTCGCCCATGCCCAAGGCGACCAGGTAATCGTAGAGTAACTGGGGTTTGTGGAGGGCGATCGCGCCCAACTGCCGCCAAAATTGCCAACGGGTCGATCGCAACAGACCCTGTCTCCAGCAGATGGCGGTTAACAAGCGTAATTCGTGGGGGGTTAGGAGTCTGAGACGGCGAGGGGGGCGATCGCCACTCATCTTCAAAAAGTGCCGAAAGGTGCGCTGGAGATAGGTCATGGGATCGTAAAGCTGCCCGAAAGCGTCAATGAATTCTGCAACGATTTCGGGCATGGGACGGGTGGGCACAAAATTCATCAGCGATTTTTGTGTCGTAAAATGTTCGCCGACGGATTCCAATAATCGTCCTTCCTGTTGCAGCCGCGTCCACATCGCCGTATTGTGCAATGCTTGCAGCAGACTGAGATGAGCCTGGGGAATTCCCGTTTCTTCGACAAAAGCCTGGATGCGCTGTCCTGCCCCAGCTTTTTCCCCGTCAAATCCGAGAATAAATCCGGAGAGAATCTGAATGCCTGCCTGGGTAATTTTGTCGCAGGACTGCACGAGGGATTGTCTGGTGTTTTGGGATTTGTTCGCGACGGTCAAACTATTGACATCTGGCGTTTCAATTCCCATGAATACCATCGTAAATCCAGCTTGCACCATCAAGTCAATCAATTCATCATCTTCGGCTAAATTCAGCGAGGCTTCCGTCATCAACGTGAAAGGATAGTGGCGTTCCTGCATCCAGGGAATTAGGGCACGTAAAAACACTTTGGCATTGCGTTTGTTGCCGATAAAATTGTCGTCCACAATGAAGATCCAACGTCGCCAGCCCAGTTGGTACAAGGTGTCTAGTTCTGCCAGCATTTGTTCTGGCGCTTTGGTGCGGGGCTTGCGACCGTAGAGATTAATGATGTCACAAAATTCGCACTGGAACGGACAGCCGCGCGAAAACTGAAGGGTGATGGCAATGTAGGCATCGAGATCAATCAGATCAAACCGGGGAATCGGCGTTTGGGTGACATCGGGCTTTTCCTTAGAGCGAAAGATTCCCCGTTCTTCTCCCCGTTCTAGCGCCGCGATGAATTGTGGAATCGTACATTCGCCCTCATCCAGGATTAAATAATGCGCTCCTGCTTCCAGGGCAAACTCAGGCACCGAGGTGGGAAAAGGGCCACCCACAGCCACTTTTTTGCCCCTCTGCACACCCTTTTGAATCAAAGCCTGGAAGTCCTGCCGCTGCACAATCATTGCCGAGAGAATCACCATATCGCACCAGTCCCAGTCGGCCTCGGTTTCGGGCTGGACATTGCGATCGCACAACCGCAACTCCCACTCCTGGGGCAACATCGCCGCGATCGTCAGCAGTCCCAAGGGTGGATTGGTCGATCGCAAACCCGCCAGATCCAAGGTGGCTTGATAGGACCAAAAAGAACTGGGCAGATGACACCAAATCAACAATGCTCGCATAGAACCTCCAAGACGTTCATGAACGATCAATGGCATCCCATTCAGCAGCAGATAGGCAACGGGTTGGGGCTACCCAAAATATCAATAACCAGAACGGAGAAAAATACAAAAAAATACATTGGAATTCACCGGATTGGTTCACCTACTGAGGCGATCGCCAACCCTCATCACCGCTCTATTCAGCCTGTTCTCTCATGAAATAAAGCAGATAGTTGCATCCTGACCGAAATTAATTTGTTTTTAATAATATTTATGATTCTTGATTTCTTTTGAGCAATTTTCATTCCTTGAATCAGTCAAAACTACGCCCTAAACTATAGGGTGGTAGAAGTCTGAGTCACATCATGCTTAGGACAGACATCCTAGAAATAGCAGTAGAATGGGGAGCAAAACTCATTGCAGGAAGGCTATGGAGATTGACTTTGTGCGGATTAGCGGGGCTTTGGGGCTGATGGTGGTGGCGATCGCCCTCTCCGCATGGCAAAAACTGCGGCTGGAGAAGGATTTGGCGATCGCCACGTTCCGTACCATTCTCCAATTATTGCTCGTCGGTTATTTCCTGGAAGTCGTCTTTGCAATACGCCAACCCATTCTGATCTTCATTGTGATTGGCGTAATGGTCTTGACCGCGACGCTTGTCGCGCGCAATCGAATTAGTCGCAAAGTGCCTCGCCTTTTGCCGCTTGTGGGAGGTTCCATCTTGGTCAGCACGGCTTTGACCCTGGCCTATGTCAATCTCCTGGTGCTGCGTCCAGAACCCTGGTACGAACCTCAGAATTTGATCCCATTAGCCGGAATTTTATTGGGCAATGCTATGAACGGGGCGGCGATCGCAGGTGAACGCTTTGTCAGCACGCTCAACGGGAGCCAGCAAGAAATTGAAACCCATTTGAGCTTGGGCGCAACGCCGCAACAGGCCACGGAAAACTACCGTAACGAAGCCATTAAAGCCGGGTTGATGCCTACCTTGAACACTATGCTGGTGGTGGGGATTGTGACTTTGCCGGGGGTGTTCACTGGACAGGTTTTGGCGGGGGCAAGTCCCTTGTTGGCAGCGGCTTATCAGGTTTTGATTATGTTTATGTTGGCGATCGCCACTCTGGTAACAACCCTGTTCCTCATTCGAGGAATTCAACAACAGTTTTTTAATGCTGCGGCTCAGTTAACCTTGCACTAACTTGAACTGAAATTTTTCACAACAACTAATTTGCTGAGGAATATCGATAGAATAGGGAGAATGGAACAGGGAAGGTTATTTGCAAGTTTCTGAGTGGCAAAATCTCAACATGAGTCAGCAATATCTAACCGACTTTAGTGAATGGATCGATCAAACCGTCCAACTGCTGCGAGAACGTCACTGGCAGGAAATCGACCTGCCGCATCTCATCGAAGAGGTCGAAAACTTGGGCAAAAGTGAACGCCGAGGAATCGCCAGCCAACTGACTCGGTTGCTCCTCCATCTGCTCAAATGGCAATATCAACCTCACCGCCGTTCGGACAGCTGGCTCGATTCGATTACCGATGCCCGTACTCAGATTGAATTGGCGATCGCCGATAGCCCTAGTCTCGCTAGCTACCCCGCCGAACAACTCATAGAAAGCTATCAGCGAGCTTGCCGCCAAGCTGCCAAGCAAACCAGTTTAGAAATTTCGTCATTTCCAGAAACCTGTCCCTATGAAATCGAACAAGTGCTAGCAGAGGATTGGTTACCGGATTGCTAAACTATTTACCCCCCAACTCCACTATTTACACCTCAACTCCACAATGGCTCAAGTCACGATCAAATCTGCAACTTCGGACGCAAAGCTAGAACTTTCGTCCGTCCACGATGAGTTCATCACCGTGACCTTCACCATCAACTGCTCAGCGCCTGTCATCAAGTTTGGGTTGATGAGGGAACGATTCAACAACTCGTTGAGCTATTTGAAGAGATGTTGAGCACTGGAAAGGATGGGTGGGTGAGAAAAGTTGGGGGGCGATCGCAGGGAAGTTCTATCTCTCCTGTGCATCCGATTCTTTAGGGCATATCACGCTAGCAGCAGAGTTAATCGAGCGATATGCGCCTGAGCCTTGGTCAGTTAAGTTTAAAGTGGCGATCGAAGCCGGACAACTGGAAAAACTCGCAAACGAGATTAGAAAGTTGTTTAAGGGAGTTTAACTATTCCCATGTTTCAGCAAGGCTTAGAAGCAAACTGTAAGGATCGTGGATTAAATAACCTGTAATTCTGGCTTTGCAATGTAATTCCATTGAGGCAAGCATTCATCAAAGACAATTTTCATGTTGGATTTGAAGT